>CAJBRY010000453.1 GCA_903958085.1 uncultured Geobacteraceae bacterium | reverse complement strand
CTCGTAATAAAATGATAGAATCCAATTTGCGACTGGTTGTTAAAATTGCAAAGCGCTATATGAATAGGGGGTTGCCGTTTCTGGATCTTATTGAAGAGGGCAATCTGGGGCTGATAAAATCTGTAGAGCGCTTCAATCTTGCCAAAGAGTGTCGTTTTTCAACCTATGCAACCTGGTGGATACGTCAGTCGATAGAGCGGGCTCTTATCAATCAATCACGAACAATCCGCTTGCCTGTACATGTGTCTGATGACATAGGGCGGATGCTTCGTGTTACGCGCAAGCTGTCTCATGAGCTTAGCAGAGAACCTTCAATCCAGGAAATTGCCGATGCAATGAAAGTCAAGATTCAGTTTGTTCGGCGGTTGTTGACTCTTATAAAACATACATGCTCAATAGAAGCACCAATTGGTGACGGTAACGACTTTTCTTTGATTGACACCATTGAAGACGACTCTATTACTGCTCCAGCCGATCATATTGAAAATGTAAACCTTTTTGACTTGATTTCAAAACACTTCAGCAAGCTAACGGAACATGAACAGAAAATATTGACTCTCCGTTTCGGACTTGATGACCATGAGCCACAAACGCTTGATGTTATCGGGCAGATGTTTGGTGTCACTAGGGAGCGTATTCGACAGATTGAGGCGAAAAGTCTCGAAAAAATGCGTAACTATTATTTGTGTAGTCAGTCGTAAATTAAAATGAGCGAGGAGAATTTTTAATGGAAGAACTGAAAAATATCATTCGTGATATCCCCGATTTCCCCAAGAAAGGCATTATTTTTAAAGACATCACAACACTTCTACAGGATGCTCAATCGTACCAGAAAATGATAGATCTGATTTCTCACCGTTATGTTGGCAAACGGATTGATAAAGTTGTAGGTGTTGAAGCCCGTGGTTTTATTATAGGTTCTGCGCTCGCATACAAACTTTGTGCTGGCGTTGTTCTTGTTCGTAAGCCTGGTAAGCTTCCTTCAGAAACATTCAGCAAAACATACGACTTGGAATATGGCACTGATACTCTGGAAATTCATAAAGATGCAATCAAGCCGGGTGAAAGGATTCTTATTGCCGATGATTTGCTTGCAACCGGTGGAACTATGGCTGCTGTAGTTGATATGATTCAGAGTATGGGAGGGGAAATTGTAGAGTGTTGTTTTATGGCAGAACTTGATTTCTTGGAAGGTCGTAAACGACTGCCGGAAGGTAAAGTATTTTCTCTTTTGAACTTTTGAAAGAGGTTGAAGAGAATCGACATCTCTGATATACCTCCTCAGCCATCGTACACGTCCCCGTAGCTCAGCAGGATAGAGCACTTCCCTCCTAAGGAAGGGGCCGGTCGTTCGAATCGACTCGGGGACGCCATAATATCAAGGGGTTACAGTTCACGCTGTAGCCCCTTTTCTGTTGCCTGTGTAATTCCTGTGTAATCGTGCTTTTGAACTATCATTCCTCAGGTGTGCTGATAACGTCTTTCCAGCTTATCGGTTGCGGCCTGAATATGCTCTCCGTTGGCATGTGCATATTTAGCAACCATTGCCAGTGTCTTATGGCCTGATATACGCGCCACCGTTGGAAGATCAACGCCAGACTGCACCAGATGAGTTATTGCGGTATGCCTTAGAGTATGACGGCAGACGGTAGCAGGAAGGCCAGCATCGGCAACCACTCTTCGGTATGGTTTCTCAATCGCTACTGTGTGGCCTGTCTTTGATAGGGAGCAAGGGAACAACCACTCCGAATCATCGTTGAGGCTTTCAATGTATCGTTTCAGATAGTCAGCAAGGCCAGCAGTGATTGGCTGTTCTCTCCTACCTGCTTTTGCATCCGGAATGAACACCACTCGCCTTTCAGTATCTACGTCTGCACGCTTCATACTCAATATTTCCATTTTCCTCATTCCCGTTTCCAGACCAATAACGATGAAGGGGTAAACGTGCGGGTTCTGGTCGTGTGTCGCAGCCTGTACCAGATTATCAGCTTGATCTGATGTGAGGTATATCAAGCGGGACTCTTCGACCGTCTGACGCTTGATCTTGACGGGGCGGTGGTCAATCCATTTCCATTCCTCGGCCTTTGTGAAGATGTGAGATAGTACCGTCAATTCCCGGTTGACTGTAGCAGGTTTGGCTTTTTCATCCCGGCGCACTTTGTTGTATCGTTCAAGATCAAACTGACAGATTTTAGCAATGGGAGTATTACCAAAGAACGGCTTGAGATGTAGGCGCAGGATAGTATCTTTGAAGTCAATACCCTTGCCGTCTGTCTCTCTCAGCAGCTTCAAATAATCATCGGCGGCCTGAATAAATGTCAGTGTCAGCTTGCGGCCTTTGGGTAAATTCAGCCTTCCTTCTCGTGCCTTTGTTCGGGTATCCTCAATGAACTTTTCAACCTGATTGATTGTCACGCCTTCAGATTCAAGTCCGATAACACGATGGATACGGGAGCCGTCAACCATTATGCCAACAGTCCATCGACCATCGCCCCCGGGGAGCCGTTCAAAGGTAATGCCGCTCTCTGTAACTTTATCGCCAGCAAGCATCTTGCGGGTCAATGAAGGGCTTAATTTCTTGATGATCCTCGCCATTGTAAACCTCCTGATACTCAGTCTTGATATGACGGCAAATGTTCGGTAGGCACTTCGCCACTTGCTACACCTTTAATCAATTCCCAATTTTCCCTGATTCTTGGTATCACGGCTCCAACTTCATCCCTGTTACCATCCATCCAGAAAAAACGATGTTCAACTATCACTTTCCAGATTTTCTGTTCCTCGTAATTCAGAAGATGCGGGTATTGAGTCGCAAGTTTTACGAGTCTATCAGGTTCGTCAATATCCCATAAATTCGCCTGGACACTGGCAAGTGATCGGTGTTCGTCAATCTCTATATCCTTCTGAGAATTGTTAATCATCCACTCTACAACAGATGAGAGTGTACGGTGCTGTATCCTGCTTGCAAGCTCCAACATATAGCGGGTTCTCGGATCAAGACGGATAGCCAGTGTTTCAGTCCTCGCAGCCTCTCCCTTTGGTTTCCTTGCCATCACGCCCCCTGTTCAACTGTTCTGTTACGTTCTATTTCTTTCTATTCTGATTTAGTTATAAAAGCAAGTACAAAATATCTATTGACTTCTTTGTAATACTATTTATTATGTAATTACTTTCAGTACGTAAAGGAGTGATTGACATGACAAGCATGGACACAGTGAAGGTTACAGCTTACCCGGACGGTCGTTTAGATTCTAAAAATGCAGCCAAGTATTTAGGAAAGTCCCCCAAGACTCTTGATATGTGGCGGTGCAAAGGTGAAGGCCCGAAGTTCATCAAAAGAGGGAGAGTGTTCTACTTCCTGACTGATCTTGACGCTTGGCTTACCGGCAATGGTGAGAAGTCCACCAGCACAGCACAATCACGGTTGCAGGTAGTGCGGTGATCTGTAGCCATTTCGGATTCGCTGGATAGGTTAGCTACCGACAAGCCGTCTTTCCTGAGGCGGTTTCCAGCGTCTTTACTTACAGGGGCGCGACAGGAGGCGCAACGTCATGCCGTTTGAACTTGATGATTCACCACAACTGAAAAAAGGAACAGGATCATTCTCGGTTCCAAGAGATGCAGTTCAATCACTGCTTGAGCGAAATGCTGCAGCTTGGCAAATCGGCGCATATCTCACCCTTGCCCGTTACACCAATTCCGAAAACAAATTCTGCACTGCAAGTCTGAAAGCTATCTACAAGGCTACAGGAGCATCCGACAACAAGAACGGTACAGCCAGCCGAATTGTCGATGAGCTGTTGAAAATGCAGTGTGTGCAAAAAAAGCATAAACGTCCTTTCCTTATTTACCGGCCTGAGGAATGGCACAAGCTGACTAAAGAAGTTATCCCCGATGTTCCTCATGAGTTGCACAAAATACGCTTTGTCCTGAATCAGTTTGACAGCGAGGATCGTGTGTGGTTCCCGGTATCCCTGATTGATGGAGTCGGCAAGTTTACTCAGCCATTGAAGGCACTGAAACAGTGTGGAGATGTTGCCGCCAGATTGTTACTGTTGTTCTACGCAAACAACAATATGAGCGAGTTTGGAGGTGTGCCACCTTATCCAAACGCATATCGCGGTTTCAAATTAATGCATCAGAAAACTACAAACGGGTTTGACTTCTGGACAGCAAGCTCAGTCAGTCATTCAGCCTTTCATACTTTGGCGTTGCCGGTTCTCGGCTTAAAGAGTTTCAGCAAAGATGAAGATGAGAAAGAATCACAGTGGAAGCTATTTTGGAATGCTCTTGCTTCTCTTGAAAACAGGGGATTCATAAATGAAATTATCACCGTTCTGGACGGGCCACCGGACAAACAGGACAGCAGACCGATATACATTCTTTCCACCAGATCAAAGCACAGCAAGCCTGATACTTCGCTTGATGCTGCACCAACAAATGATCGTCTTTTTGAGAAGGTAACAAGCTCAAAGTGTGCCGACAGCTTAGGGCGGTTTCGCGACTCATTCCCTGTAATCACCAGAGCAGGTATTCAATCTTATGTTGCAGGAATATACCGACTGCATTTTCGAATCAATAACAAGCGAAACGCTGAGGTGTCGAGTTCATGGCTTAGGATCGTAAATGAGTTCAGAGAACACGAAAGCAATTTGAAGTATCTCGCTGGACAATTTGACGTTGAAATTGATTGGCTACCTGATACGCCGGTTGACGGTATAATTACATCTGATGATGGAGAAGAATTTTGATAGTTATTCAGACAGCAAACACAGCATTGAATGGACTTCACAGCCTTTATTCACCTTTAATACTTTCAATACCTTCAATGACTTTCAATGACTTTCAATCTCTTCAATGTAGGTAAGAAAGATACATACATTGTCGATTCGCTATCGCAAATCAACTGTGTGTTACCTGCTGGATAGTCAGGAAGTCTTACAATCAACAAGCCGCTTCTGAGAATAATCAATTACAGTGAAGGAGATAAAATCATGCGGGTACTCATATCAGGAACACTGCACGATTCACCAACAGTTAAGACCTCGAAGGCCGGGAAAGAATACTGCATCGGCAAGATCAAAGATGATTCCACAAATCCGGCAACGTGGGCCAGTGTAGTTTGCTTTGAAGAACAGGCGGCAATATTATCAGGTGTGAAGAAGGGTGAAACACTGGCTGTCAGTGGCAAACTTTCCGTTGATGTTTATACGCCTTCCAACGGTGAACCACGAGCAAACCTCAGTATCACCGCTGATAATATCATAACCATGAAGCCAGTTAAAAAGTCGCGTCCAGACAACGGCAATCGCGCCAACAATCAGGGCAGCAAGAGCAGTGGTTTCGATATGAGCAAGTTCAAGGGCAGCGCAGAATATAAACCAGCGAATATTCCACCGCCGCCTGATGGTGATGATCCGTTCTGACACCAACAGGACAGCTTCTTTTTCCTGTGCGTACTCGCAAGGGCATATCCCCCGCTTGAAGTGCTTTTTTTCCGTTTCCTGTTTTTCTGCATTGTGTTTTTCCTGCACGAATCCTGTTAAAAATATCCCTGCAAATATCGCTAT
>CAJBRY010000452.1 GCA_903958085.1 uncultured Geobacteraceae bacterium | reverse complement strand
CTCGGCAATTTTCCGTCTGTAACAATTCCTCTAAGTGGCACATGGTCGTGCTTGTTCACGTGTTTTTTAATAACATCAGCACGTTTCTGCTTAAGGGTCATCTTTGTCATTTTGGGAGAACTGTTGACAACTCCTCCTAAATGACATTCATCATAATCTTGTATGAGTGGGCCGTCATAAGCATCGCCTCCTTAAATGGGCTTTAACCTGGTAAAATAATCAGGACGACGGTCTTTAGATCGCGATTTACTGGTTTTAGTTTTCATGGCTGCCCCCCTACCATCTGGCGTGATTCGAGCCAAGCTTCTAACTGGTGACGGAAATATCCCACGGCAGATTTTGCCAAACGAATCTTGGGGGGGAATCCACTATCCGGGTCTTGTTCGAGTCGCCAACAAGATGTTCGAGATATCCCTAAATATTGCGGGAGATCGCGGGGCCGAATAATATTGTCATGTGATGTGTCCCGTCGCCGCCTTGAAAAAGTTGTGACAGAATTAGTTGTGGCGTTTGAACTGGTGTCATCGTTCACAACAACTTTTTCGGTTTCATTTTCTCTTTTTCCTCCTGTCTGCATCATTCCGTTGATTAACAACGCTTCCAACACTTTCTTTTTCATGGTTCTCTCCTTCGGTTTTTTTTGACTCTGAAGTTGATTCACAGTTTTCATATTTAGGTGTAATAGGCATGAAAAAAGCGTGAAAACATGAAAACATGCCGACTTTTATGCAATCCTTGGTCTCTACAAGCCTTTTTGAGCGTTATTTTCAGTTTTTTGATATTTTTAGAAGTGGAAAAAAATATTCATCATGTGAAATTATTTTTTACCAATTTTTGCGGGGGCTGAGTCGCGGCATAAACCAACATAATATTATATAGTTGTGCTGGAATTGCGGCGGCGAACGTCGTCAGATCGGATGGTTGGCGGGAAGAATGCAGACTGCGGCGGCGTTATTGATAATCCTCGAAGTTCAATTCATGTTCAATTGATGAATGGAAATCAGTTTTCCGTCTGTGTGAGTTTTTGCAGCAATTATTTTTTTACGGTTTGATTCACAAAATCTTTCTTCATAATGCGGATTAACAGATTGACAGTATTCAAAAATGGAACTTTCAAAAAAGTAAAAAACATCAAAATACGTCATCAACACTGCAATCCTTGGCCTCAACGAGGTGTTTTGAGCAAAAGTTGATTTTTTGCGTATTCCGGTGAATCCGACCAAAGAAACTGACATGATGGCGACCGGTGTTCCGCTGTGAATCCAACCAGCGTTCCGGTGAATGCGACCGAGATTTGTAGTCGCAAGGTATGGTTTCTGATTTAAAAACTGAACGAACTAAAGACATTCTTCTTTCTTAACTATCCAGCACTTCTCGCAACTTGCTAGTTAGAGCATTCATATTGAACGATTTCTGAATAAAATACACCCCTTCGTCGAGCACACCATGATGGGTAATGACATCGGCTGTATAACCTGACATGAACAGACGCTTTATGCCAGGATACATTGAGAGTAGGTTTTTTGCCAAATCCCTTCCGTTCATTTCAGGCATAACGACATCTGTCATCAGCAGGTGAATCTCGCCGACATGCTCACGGGCAAGCTTTATAGCCTCACCCGGCGTGTTTGCAGCCAGAACCTTGTATCCCTGTTTTGTCAGAATCATCGTAGCAATATTCAGTATTGTCAGTTCATCTTCAACCAGCAGAATAGTCTCATTGCCTTTTTGAGTCGGTTCAATCGCACCCTCTTGCTGCGCCATTACAGACTTGCCTTCATGACGTGGCAGATACACGGTAAATGTCGTTCCTCTGCCCAATTCGCTGTATACTTCAACAAAGCCATTATTCTGCTTGACTGCCCCATATACAGTTGCCAGTCCCAAGCCGGTACACACGAGTCCCGTTATTAACCATTAAGTACTGATACCTTACTTTTCGAGGTCAAAAATGCCGTTACAGACGTTACAATGCTACATTTGTAACGCTGTAACGTCTGTAACGCCTACCCAGGAGATCCCGACCTCCAGTCAATAATACATACTTTTTATTTCGGCTGAAAAGAACCTACAAGCCATTTACCGGATTTACTATCACTGAGAGTCCATAACAGACGGCAGACGCTGCATGCCAGTGGAATGAAGTTGCATCACCCCCGCTGTCCAAACAGCGGGGGTAACCTTACTAAACTCAAGCCGCAGTACACTCAATGTAACGCGCATACGCCTTCACGATCTTGCTTTTCAAATATCCACGTTTAACAGGCTTTTCAATGCCCTTAATGCGCAATAATTTACTTTTTATGCCAAATGGCTTCATAAGACGGGCAAGTTGCGCGGCTGTGATTTTATCACCACGATTATAAATGGCCCAGGATCTGTCAGACTTATCACAAAGCCTACTTATAAGAGTTTTGGTACGTATATAGTCAGATATTCTATCATTAACGATATTTTTTACATCAAATAACAGTTGTTCACGGATAAGCACCGTCTTGTCATCAATATCAGACAACTGTTTCGCCGCCAAGTTCGCCATGTTAAGCCAATTATCGCCAGCTATCATAGCAATCTTAAACAGGGGTTCCCAATTATCTAGTGCGCTATTTTTTAGACAGATGGGCATCTCGGGCTTTGTTTCGCGGATTTCATCACGATATATATTAGAAAAATAATCGAGTTTCTCTTTTAATGATGACAGCGAAGTAAGAGTTTCCGATGTTAATCGTTCGCACCTAATACCATTACTCTGCTGAGTAAGGTCTATCGAAATTCCTTGAATCTTAATTGTGGATGGAAGGCCATCACTGCTCGCGAGGGCTTTGGCTCCAAAGGTATGGATCACTTTGTCACCATCGCTGCCACCGTGAAGTATGACTGCATCATTTTGATTATAACTGTTGGCAATCAGATTTAACATGCCTCTGTTCTTGATAATTAACGGATCATCATAAAGAAGCGTGGTCGGTCTTTCACGGTCTAAAGTCCTCAGAAATATCGAAGGACTAATTGCACTAACACGTACCGTATTTTCTGAAAGCCTTGATAGTAGCGAAAAGGCAGTTGACTTGTTCTCAGGGTGTTCGTCATTTGTACTAATTATTAGAATCGGTGATATGTAAAATTCTCTAACAAACCACGTAAAAGCAACCCAGAGCGTGAAAGCAACCGCCGCGTGAGAATTAAGATCAACATGCTTGCAAATAACGCTTTTAATATCAGACAATAATTCGCCAGGTTTAAAGAATGGAGAAGGTAACGGTTTCTGTTTAACGTACTGTAGTTCCTCTTCGTCATCTACAACTGAAACCGAATAGTCCCCATGAGTTTCTAGTTCGATGTCTCCCCTTTTTGCACTACGACAAATCGCCCTCATTCTTGCGAGAGCATCATCGTAGTGCTTCTTTTGAAATTCAGGTAATTCATTGTAATCTACATGGGGGCATTTTTTTGATATCCCCTTTTCATGACAGCCATAACGCACCACGTATGGATACTGTTTATCTGTTGCAATGTAGTACGTATTGCCATCCACATTTGTTTGATAGTACTTGCCGTCAATGGAAAATTCATTTGGTAAAAAGCCTATACTGTCTTTAATGCTTTTTTTTATTTGCTCAATATAATTCATATCGTTTCTCCCGTAGAGTGTCTGAATTTAACTAGATCCAGTAATTTCAGATCCAGACGGTTGACAGATCATACCCGGGATTCGTCAGCGCGACCGAATAGTCCCCTGGCAGCTAACAAAGCCATATTGACAGCTACGGTGGTCCTCGAGAATTTAAAGTCTGATTTGAGATAACGATGAAAGAATCCAGTAGAATTGGAGGGCTAAAATTGAATCTATGAACGACGGAAGATATTATTGACATATTCAAGTCTTCCTTCTTTTCATCTGATTTTTTTGCCATTGATGAGCTGCATGTGCGCCTTGAGTCGCAAGTACTGTCATAAACGCATCTTGCTCAGGCAGCGGGTTATTGATAGCTTTGATTTCGGCTACCAATCTCGGAAGCAACGCGTCACAAATTGCTGCTATGTCGTCTCGGTCTAGGGTCATCTGTGACAATCCAACTACCAGTTCAATTAGAAAATGAGCTTACCTACAATTTCACTAGTCACATAAAAGTCTTTAAAACTTCGAAAAAATGCTGTATATAGAAAATATACTTATATTTAATACTGCTAAAGTTTATAAATGGTTTACTATATATAAACTGAGTTTGCAAGGAGAATTTTGTGGATGATAAAATAAATCGAATAATTGAAGCTTTTGAGGAGTTGCAAAGGTGGGGTAAAAGAGGTTTATTAGCTGAAATTGCTAAGAAAACAGGGTTTACTTCTGCGTACGTTGGACAGGTATTTTCAGGCCACAAAAATCCGGCAGATAAGTTTATATTAGCGGTGTGTTCTGCTTACAAAATTCATGAATCATGGGTAAACAAAGGAACAAAGCCTAGAGTAGCTCCAATTGCAAAACTCGAGTTAATAGCAGAGCGACATAATTATTTGTTAGGCGATGAAAATGATTGCGAT
>CAJBRY010000451.1 GCA_903958085.1 uncultured Geobacteraceae bacterium | reverse complement strand
CCGCACCTTGGTTAAGTTCGCTTATCGCAGTAAGACCACCATGGGTAATCCTTCCGGATGAGGAAGATGTTACAACTCCAGGCATTATGTTACTCACATGCATCAGAGAGTTACCGATATCATTCCAATAGGCCATGAAATACGCATGACCCGTGACAGAATAATGGTGTACGGCACTAGTATATGTGTAATAGACCAGATTACCAACGCTTGCATCAAATTCACCAGTCCCTTGAAAATCTACAGCTATTTCAGAACCGTGCCGGCTATTCTCAGCATCTGTCATATAACGATTCATACCGAGATGAACTTCACTCAGAGCTGATGAATCCGTTCCGGAATAAAAATCTGTAAACCTGGTTGCCGATGGTGACGCTTGATGTTGTACGTTGAACACTTCAATATCGATCTCGATTTTGTCATCAGATCCAAAACCGGTTAAATTCATGGCAACATCCGGAACATCGTGAAAATGAATAATTACCTGTCCAGCCAAGTCAGCATTTTCGCCTGTACCGAAGAGGGCAGGATTCAAAAATTCACCCGTTGGATTATCTGGATCATATACTCCGTCGATCTCTTCATCATTGTCAGTATCTATAAATGCGCCAAACCTCTCAACCACTACATGTACAGTCTCAACTGGCGCACCAGTAGCAGGCGCAGCATCATTGCCTCCGCTATTAGAGCCATAGGCAATACCAAGACCACCACCAGCAACAGCAGCAGCACCAACCCACATCCAAGGGATTCCGCCACCACCACTAGCATTTTCTTCAGCCAGAACAGCGCTGTCAGAAATGTGCTGGACTGTGTTCATCGCAACCAGCTGAAGCTGATCTGAAACAATTTCGGCAACGTCAGATGAAATATGGTCGGTGTAGGTAAAGTCGGCATCTCTTGCAACTGCACCGGCAGATTCACTGACTGTTGAAAGTTCAATATCGGCTTTTGCCATCAAAAGAGGCTGATCAACAGCAGCGTCAGAAACAAGCGTTTCAGAATTGGCAGAAGGATCAAGCAGCAGTCCATCAAGGAGATGTTCTGCAATAATGAGATCCTTGGATGATGCAGCCTTTGCTGGTGCAAAGTTTCCAGCTGTCAGTTTGTCCGAAACAACCATCTTTTCTGTGAATTGCTTTGCAGCTGCCATATCAATATCCTCCAGTCTCTTCATTTGCTTATGTCTTGGATTCGCATTCCACGTATAATAATTCTTATAAAATGTCAATAAAGATTCGATATTTTAGCTGTTTGAGGTCTCACTCCGTGGTCTTGAGCTAAAGCCCCCTCTTTTTGTAACTGCTCCTGTCACTGATCCTTTTGGTGAAGTGCTGCGGTTGTTGTCTTTGCTAAGTTTGAAGAATTGCATAGAACTCCCCGACTGATAGGGATGAGGCAATATGCTTGTGTTTACAATGCTTTATGATATGGCTCAATCCATAAGTTTTGACTGTATTAGTGACGGCATGCCGTTAAGTCTTCAAGTGAGGTGCCGTGAAAAAGGAAAAAATACCATGCCTAAAAGGATTGCACCACTATCTGATAGCCTTGAATCTGCAAGTAGTTTGTGTCAGGGGGAAAGACTGCGATTGACGAAGCAACATTCACAATGTTTCACAATTAATTCATACGTTACTCATATTTCTTATTGTATTGTGAGAGTTGCAATAAAAACTCAAATTCTGGAGGTTTATACTATGAAGATTATTGTTTTATCAATCGTGATTGGAGTCATGTTTAGCGTTACGGCGGGGGCATCTGAATATTCAGCTTTTACAAACGACATGGTAAAGCCCTACTACCATTTTAAAAACGCAATATCACTTACAAGCAAAAAAGAGGATGCCGATAAAGCAAAGATTGCTATAGCTGCTTTCATTGAGGCTTGGGGCACATTTGCTGCAAAATACGCTGATGACATGCCGAACCAACTTACTGGTATTTCCGATTTTTCCAACCGGATCAAACGTCCTGCGGAGGTTGGTAGGATTGCAGCTGATTATCTCAAAAACGGAAATGTAGGCCGGGCCCATACTGTTCTTGAAGAGGTTCGTTATTTACTTTGGGAAATGCGTGTAAAGTCCGGGATCGTTTCACTGTCGGATAAGGCCAATGATTTTCATGAAGCAATGGAGATTCTGCTTGATCATACTGCAGCTGCTAAGGAAGCTGAAGATGCTCAACACATCTATGAACGCTACGCAGCCTGGTTCCTCATAAAATGGGATGATATTTCAAACTCTGCTGATATTGCATCCGTAAAGAAAACTTTTGATCCGGCTTTTATTGAGGGGCGCAAGAATATTTTAGCTTACCTTGACGCACTAAAGAACGGTGACCTAGCAGGAGCAAAAAAACTTTCAGGGAGTGTCAAGGGAGCTTATAAAAAGATATGGATGCTGGATAACATGTAAAAATCGGTATTGAATAATAGAAATACGCCAAATATGCAAAATCACGCAATTGAAAGTGCAGAGGCACTTTGACACCTAAAACGTCAGAGTGTCTTTTTGCATTTTTTCGAGAGATCGAGAGATCGTAAATATATATGATTTTGGTTCCTCATACGAACCTGTGAATAATAGTTGGCATGGTTACGGCCCCAACAAAAAATAGGTTTCCATCTCTCCTTTTCCCTT
>CAJBRY010000450.1 GCA_903958085.1 uncultured Geobacteraceae bacterium | reverse complement strand
GGAAAGCGAAATATGTCGCTTTGCACTTATAATTCCTTTGGATACCGTTTGTTCTAAACCAAGAGGTGCTCCGATTGCTATTACAGTTTGACCTACTTCTAATTTATTTGAATCACATAACCTGAAGAATGATACTTCGCTAACGTCAATTTTAAGTAAAGCCAAGTCCGTATTACTATCCGATCTTAGAACTTTAGCAACATATTCGGTTCCATTAGTTGTTTTAATTATTATAGCACTGGAATTTTTTACAACATGGTTTGCGCCGGTCCGGGTTCTTCAGACAACCCGGAGTGATTCTTAAGTGGATAGCTGCTCTGTTGGTTCATACTGCTTCCTGCAGTTCCGGTAGAGTGCTGCAGTAAACCTCATCGGGAGTTATGTTGTCAAGCCCCTGATGGCGCCGTCTTTTATTGTATCGATCAAAATACTTTGTAAGCTCCTGTCTGGCCTCAGCTATTGAACCATATGCTTTTATATAGACTTCTTCATATTTGACGCTCTTCCAGAGCCGCTCGATGAAAACATTGCCCATCCATCGGCCCCGTCCGTCCATGCTGATCCTAATGTCGTGTGTGGTAAGAATGCTCGTAAAGGCATCAGAGGTAAACTGGCTGCCCTGGTCGGTGTTGAATATCTGCGGTCTACCATATCGGGTGATCGCCTCTTCCAGGGCCTCGGTACAGAATGAGGTATCCAAGGTGTTCGAGAGCCTCCAGGAAAGGACTTTTCTGCTTGCCCAGTCCATCACTGCCACAAGATAGCAAAATCCTTTGGCCATGGGAATGTAGGTGATGTCCGATGACCAGACGGCATTAGCAGCCGTGATCGAAAGCCCTCTTAAAAGATAGGGGTAGATCTTATGGTCCGGATGAGGTGCCGAGAGGCGAGGTTTCTTATAGATTGCCTCTATCCCCATCTTCTTCATGAGCGTGCGAATATGACTTCTGCCCACCTTGTAGCCCTTGTTCCAGAGTTCATTCTTGATGCCTCTGCTGCCCTGAAAAGGGTACTTCAGATGCATCTCATCCATGAGGCGCATAAGCACGCTATCTTTATCGCTTACCGGCACAGGAGTGTAGTAGATGCCTGACCGGGAGAGATTCAAAAGACGGCACTGCCTGGTGAGTGACAATGGATGCTCCCTCGTGATCATTTCTTTGCGCTCGGCCCGCCGATACGTCCGAGCGCGACGGATAAAAAATCATTTTCCATCGTGAGTTCTCCGATCTTCGCATGGAGTTGTCTCGCGTCTGGTTCTCCGGATTTCTTCTCCTTCTCAAATACCTCTGACGCTCTGTCTAAAAGCTGCGTCTTCCATTGCGTGATCTGGTTGGGATGAACCTGAAAGCGCTGCGATAGTTCTGCAAGGGTTTGCTCTCCCTTGACAGCCTCCACTGCCACTTTCGCCTTGAATACTCCGCCGTGATTCCTTCTCGTTCGTTTTGCCATTGTCACTGCTCCTTTCTTTGTCATTATAGAGCAGCTTTTCACTTATGTCACTGTCCAGTTTTGCCAAACCGGCTCTATATATAATGGGTTTGATCTTCTCTACTGATAAGGCATGCGAGCTAAAACCTTATTGACACACAAGACAACGCCCTCTATACTTCATCCCACAAGAAGGAAGTTCTTATCAACGGCAAAAACTTCGTTCCTTGCGGAGCAACCTGCTCTATCAAGCAATAAGGGGCTAACATTTATGTGGAAAAAATACGGTGCTTTCATTATTGTCTTTTCAATGGCATTGGGAATGGGCGGATGCAGCACAAGTAGTAACAACAACGGTTCAAACTTGAACTGCTACTATTATTCAATAAACGCCTGCGGGTGCTCTGAAACGGTGGACAACATTCAGAGTTTGAGTATCGTTTCAAAAGATGCTAACGACTTCAAAGCCGAATACCTGGCAGGTTTTATTCAGGGAAAGCTTCAGAAGGCTTCGATCAAAGATACGCGTGATAATATCTGGGACAACACGTATCTCGTAAATCCGACGCATCCCTTCCCGAAGCAGATACCCCCTTCCGCGGAGGAGCTTGAAACGATACGGCAGGTTCTTCTTGAAAATTATGACTACACCGTGAATTACTTCAATACGCTGAGCAACCTGAAGGCTCAGAGAAATCTGAAGCGTCTGATGTTCAGGCTGTTGGGCATTTATCATGGAGTGGCATACAAAAATCCGTCCAATCTGGACTTCAGCGGCAGCTGGTTGCCGGATCTGTCATATTTTACCAGTGCGGAACTTAAACTCGGATATAACACTGCAGCGCTGACCTTCATGGATATATACTTTATCAATGGTTCTGACGATGCCTTCAGTACGCCGATTGAGGGTGTCATCGACCTCGACATGCACGGGAGATGTTCGGCTTTCATTAAAAAATATCAGGGCGATATTGCCATTGCGCACAATACCTGGTCCGGATTTCTGGACCAAAGCCTCTCTTCCAGTTTTTATATTAACGGCCTTTATCATTCATTCAACATGCGCATGCCGGGCCTCATATCTTCGCAGAGTGATTTCGGATACACGAGCAACGGATTGATGTATACCGGTATAGCCTTTCTCCCGCAAGCAAACATCCAGGGCAAAAGGCAAGCCCTTTGGGGGATCTGGCAAGCGGCACTTTCAGAGCAGTTTTCGACCTCTCTTGACGAGTTCTACGAATATTGGTCAATGAATGTGGACAATATGCCCGGCACAAGCCCTGGCGGCTATCTCGTGGTTGACACAAAAACAAACGAGATCGCAACGATTGAAGTATCCCAGCAAAGTTACGTATATATCAAATCCAACGGCTCCGGTTCATATAATGTGACCACCAATCCCGGTGGCCTTTCAACCCAGTACGATACGGACATGGTTAACCCGAACTATATTATCGCCATAAACTATCCCGCCTCGACACAGATAAGAAACGATCTGAACGCGTTGGATTCCAGGCCTGCCAGAAAAGTGCAGTTCCTCAATCCCACCGTCGGGATAAACAGCGTTGCGGATATCGTATCGGCAAAAGCGCTTATTACCTACACCGACCCGAACGAACCACTTTCCATATACGGCAGATGGGATCTCGGATATGGCACCACGCCTACTCCCAAGACCGTGCCGAAGGGTTCGATCGACGCCAAAGCCATAGTCTCATCCATGACTGGATATGCAGCGAATGTGAGCGGCATACTGGACATAACATCGCCGAATAACAGCACCTGGATGAAATTTGGGACTCCCACAATCAACGGTAAACCGTTTATCTGGAGCGAATCGCAATGGAGCAATCAACTGCTTAAAGGAGTGCCCGACAGGGTGGACGGTGATTTCCAGCTTTTGCGAAGCTATATTAAATAACCAATAACTCATATGAGTAGGAAACAAAAATGAGAAAAAATCTTGGCATTATTATTGATGCTTTTTTATAGTCAATGCCATTGAACTGGGGACCTCGGACTACCCAGCTGTAAACATTTCGTGGTGTTCATTTCATGGACTAAAACCTATTGACACACAAGACCACGCCTTCTATACTTCATCACACAAGGTATAATGTATAAAAATTTATTTCCTAAATATATCAGTAATATCCGGTTAAGTAATTGCATAAGAAGTTTCTGAGCCGCGCGGCTGATATAACCATACGCCAGTATTGTTGACAATATCAGCAAGGCTCATTTCGTTACGGATTTTGATACAGATTTCCCTGAGCCGCTTGACGGAGACATGTTCATTATATTCATCATGGCAATAAATGGCCAATCTGAAGACACATCGTAGGCAAGCCCATCTATGAGGCGGCTCTATGTACGGCTTAGCCTACAGCAATTGTATGACCGATGTGACCAAGAAAAGAACTGGCCGTTTAAGGGTGTATGATGTAGAAAATTCTTGGAAGTGAACAATCTTATACTGCCGTAGAGGTGAATATAAATGGATGAAATAATTGTTCGCAATATGACTCGGGAAGAGTGTTCTTTGGCCATTGAATGGGCCGCACAGGAAGGTTGGAATCCAGGCATACATGATGCCGAGTGTTTTTATGCAGCAGATCCAAACGGATTTTTCCTTGCTGAGCTGAACGGAAATCCTGTGGGGTGCCTTTCGGCAATCGTCTATGACGATCACTTTGGTTTCACAGGGTTTTATATTGTAAAGCCGGAATTGCGAAGCCAGGGAATCGGACATCATCTAATCCAGAAAGCTTCAGCTTACATGGGCAATCGCACCGTTGGTAATGATGCGGTCGTAGCTCAGCAAGAGACCTATAAAAAATATGGCTTCCACCTAGCTTACCGTAATGTTCGCTACCGAGGAATTGCATTTTATGGAGAGACAAGTCCCCCGGAAATCCTTGATTTGAATCAAATACCTTTCGACCAATTATTGGTTTATGACCGGGGTATGTTCCCCTCTGAACGTTCCGCTTTTTTGAATTGCTGGGTCAATCAACCAGAAGGGGCAGCCCTGGGTTACGTTAAGGATGGTCAGCTTTCAGGATATGGGGTAATAAGGAAGTGCCGACAGGGTTACAAAATCGGGCCATTGTTCGCCGATAATGAAGGAATCGCTGACAACTTATTCCTGGCTCTTATCGGCAAAGTTCCTGGAGAAGAGTATTTCCTCGATATACCCGAACCGAATCCCGGTGCCGTATCATTGGTTAAAAGGCATAATATGCAGATGGTCTTTGAAACCGCCCGCATGTATTCCGGCGCTGCCCCTTCTCTTCCTGTGGAGAAAATATTTGGAGTGACAAGTTTCGAGCTGGGATAGGTTAACCAAGGCAAGGTTTGTATTGACGCTGTATGTCAAGCCAAATATGAGGTGGTCGGGACAGATTACAGTCTCCTCATGTTTCACCGCTCTGGAAAAATCAGCAGCATCGACTGATCCGGTTTGAACATTAATAAGCTGCGCTAATATCCCCT
>CAJBRY010000449.1 GCA_903958085.1 uncultured Geobacteraceae bacterium | reverse complement strand
TCGTTCACCTGCCGACCTGCGACTTGTGTTGGTACCAGCGCATTTTTATGTTTC
The DNA here is from genome assembly GCA_903958085.1 of uncultured Geobacteraceae bacterium. Lineage (GTDB taxonomy): Bacteria > Desulfobacterota > Desulfuromonadia > Geobacterales > Pseudopelobacteraceae > JACRCG01. The sequence goes on along the minus strand of CAJBRY010000449.1, from coordinate 1,943 downwards.
CGCTAGCGCTGATACTCGCGCTTGGACTGTTTCCGCTCGACCGAGGGGTCATTCGCTATGCACTACCCCTGGCATCGATGGGTTGGTTGGTGGCGATTTATCATCAGTTACTGGTCATGGGCATCATCCCAGAAGACTTGCGACCCTGCACACAGGGCGTGCCTTGTACCAAAACGGTGATCGAGTGGTTTGGCTTTGTCACCATTCCATTGCTGTCACTGGTGGCTTTCAGCGCCATTATTGTTTTGTTATTTTTATCCAGAGAGCGTTCTAACTCATGAAACAGAAAACTATCTTCATTGTTACTGCCGTCCTCCTCCTCCTCGTATTTGTTGGCATGGCAGTGCGTTATGACATGAAACGGAATGAAGAAGGCTCGAGGGCCGCCCTTGCAAATCGTGCCGTTTTGGAAACGATGCATTCCCCCTCAATTGGAAATCCAAACGCACGGGTGGTAATCGTCGAATTCTTCGATCCTGCATGCGAGACTTGCCGTGAGTTTTATCCCTTGGTGAAGCGACTCAAAGAACAGCATCCCGACAAGATTCGGATCATTGCGCGCTATGCGCCGTTTCATGCAGGATCTGACCAAGTTGTCGCGATATTAGAAGCTGCTCGCAAGCAAGGTCGATTCTGGGAGGCTCTTGAAGTCACGTTCAAAGGCCAAGATCGCTGGGCGGCTAATCATCAGGCTAACGTAGCCGCGCTGTGGCCGGTCTTGGCAGCGGCAGGATTTGACATCCAGCGTCTGCAGGCGGATAGCAATTCTCCGGAGATATACGCGACTATCCAACGTGACATAGCCGATGCGTCACGAATGGGCGTGACAGCAACGCCAGAGTTCTTTGTCAATGGCAAGGCGTTGCCATCGTTTGGTTTTGATCAGCTTAAGACAGCCGTTGAAGATGCTTTGAAGGCTACGGATCACTGACGGGAATTCTAGAATGTCGCTCGCCGTGCGGATTCTTTAGTGGAGTCTGAAGACTTGGGCTGAATGGCCGATTATGACTTTGGATTCAACCGGTGCGTTCGGGGCGATAGCGAACATTGGCTCGAAAAGAAAGCCCCGTCGGATTCTCGGTCTGTTGATCAAGCTACTTACGGATGCTCCCCTTTTTAGTAGTAGTGACTAGGTTCGGTGATCGTCCCCCGATTAACTACTCGCGGCTTCAATAAATCGAGTAGCGCTCCTACGCTAGCGGAAATGCATCATACGATCCGGTCAGTGGTGGAAGGTGGTGAATGCGACGGGCATCGCCGCACCGTGCATCACCGTGTCCAAAATCCGCTTCCTGTGCAAAGTCGCGACAAGGGCTAGGGCGTTGCTCGTAGATTGCGCAACTGACTTCGACACCAATGGTTCCCATGAGTGCAACGCACCGCCGCGGGCGATGGTGGGTACCACGCATGTGCGCGCATCGGCTAAAGATCTCGTCACTATCGGTAAATGCAGTTGGTACCCATCCCCCAGATTCGGAATCAAGCTCTTGACGTGAGAATGTCACCAAATATGTAGCGCAGCAGGCACCGCAACGAGTGCAGTTTTGATTCTTGCCGCTCATGCTGAAACCTCCTCTTTGTCGTCATCAAGTCGCAAGCCAACCAGCTTAATAGAATCTTATCTGATGAACAATCTGGTTGGCCCAGTAAGCCGTCGCCCGGACATCACCGCGTAGGGTCAGTGAATGACATTGGCGTTTTCTGACCTGCAATCCGCGAAATCAAAATCCTTTAGCTTAATGGTCGGCTTCAGAATGAATTGCGGTCATCCAATTTCATAAACCATTGTTGGCTGTGTGCTGGTTGCCGACTGATGTCGATGGCATAGTCGGCGAACGGCGCTTTCCGCCATAAAGCGGTCCGACACTAAAAAACTGGGCAAATATTGATCTCTGCCTGTCCGTCGTCGCAGATATTGGAAGCCAACCTATCAGCTACAGTTA
>CAJBRY010000448.1 GCA_903958085.1 uncultured Geobacteraceae bacterium | reverse complement strand
GTGCAGCAAGCAGTAGAACGGCTAAATCACAGACCACGTAAAGTATTAGGATTCAGGTCGCCGCATGAGGTGTTATTCGGGGTGGAAATGTGTTATACCAAACCACCACTGGCTGTTGCACTTCAGACTTGAATCCGCCAATGTTAATTATAACAATGATGAAAAAAAGCGATATTTTTTTGGTGTTGAATTTAATGAAAATATGAATCTTGGAACTATTAGTGATTCTGGCGAAATAAGAGATTTTGACTCGTCTACTACGAATTTGGGCAAATTTTCAAAAGAAAGCTCAGTTAGACAGTTAGCATCTCACATTAACGAACTGCGCAAGCTATGTGGTACATCTGAAATAGAATATTCGATCTATTATTTTACATCTCCTCAACAGGAGAGCCAAAGGGAAATCAGTTGGAAAGTTGCTAATAGCTATACTTATAAAGATGGTGAGAAGGGATGGAAAATAGCATGTGGTGATGGCAATGCTCGCACCGTAGTTTATGCCAAAGATCCAAACCTATCATACGCACCTTATGCTGGCAAACATACAAACTGGAAGTACTTTTCAACTTTGGATGCAGCGGCAAAATATTCATGCAATGGTGATTAACTTGGTGTTGAATTGCGGATGTAAACTTAAGAGTCTATAAATATGGCATTAAAAGAATTGAACATTAAAAAACCGTCAACAATTGAAGAACGAGACGAGCTGATCGGTCGGGGGCTGTCAAAGCAAATGATCACAGGTGCGACTGCAATATGTCCTCCAATGGAGGATATTGCTACCCTTATAGATGGTACTCTTGAGGGAGATGTTCGGGATCAGCTTATGAAGCATCTTGCTGGCTGCGAGAGGTGTTTTGAGGTATTCCAAACTTCCAAGGAACTTATGGAAGTAGAAGGAACAACTGCAAAGAAAAGCATGTTCACTCTTGTTTCTTCTATCATTGCGGTTGCTGCTGTACTTGTCATTGCTGTGACAATTTCTCTTCAGGGAAATATTCCGGTTAAAACTAATGTTGCTGCCGTGAAAGATGGTACTGCTTCCAAAGTACAACCGCTTGCGGTGCTGCCTAATCTCAAAGATAAGACGTCACTTCACACTGTCGCTAAGGTGGAAGCGTATGTACCTATTACTGCGTCCGATAGCGCTGATATGCTGGCGCGGGCGGATAATATCGGTCACCTAGTCGAGTCAATTTCCTCTGGCAGCTCATCAATGTATGGTTTCAGCGGTGCGACGCCTCCTGACAAGATATCATTTCGCCTTGGTGTCCATGCGACCGATCTTGAATTGTTGTTGCGGGGTAACGACAGTGAGGGGGCAGTGCCACGGTTGAAACAGGTTATCGAATTTATGCGGCAGTTGGACAAGAATCGCGCTGAGGTTAAGCGCTTGGCGGAGATTCAGGGAAGAGTGGAAGCCGGAGAAACTCCGCATAATTTTGTTGGCTGTACTGCCGGTATTGAGAAAGGGCTTGTCACGGATAGTGACCGCTTTCTCTACCATTTTGGTGTATGGGCAGAAGGTGGGCGACTGGCTTCTATTTCCGGGAACAAGGGGTATGTTACTGCTCGCTCAATCAGCTATGTGAAGCTTGGCGTCAAGGGAATACAACTTCCGCCCGGTGTTGCCAATGCTCTCGGGGAGATCGAAGCTGCCGTGAGGAGGGGTGAGCTTACGGATAAGGACTTTGTGGGAATGAAGCAGTCCTTTGAGGATATAGTAGCGATGTATTGATTGAGGACGTATGAAAACTCTCATTATTACAGTATGTTGCTTCGTTTTTGTTTTAGCATCCCTGGCTTATGCTGAAGACGTCAAAGATAGCGCTGCATGGTGGCTGAAGAGTTACGGTGGGGTCACTGCCAAGGACGAACCGTTGGTAGATCGCGCCGAGCGTATTTTCGAACGGGTGGCTGCCGCTGCCGACAAAAACGGAAAGCGCTTTCCCCGACTGGTAGTTATCAACTACGCTTATGACCCTTACGCCGCCTCCATCCGGGATGGAAGCATTATCCTGACCCTGGGCGGACTGAAACTTTGCTATATTGGGGTGAACCAGGATAAGGGGGATAGCCGTCTCGCCTTTCTGCTGGGGCACGAGCTTGCCCATCAGTCAAAGGACGACCATTGGCATGCGGCCGCCTTTGCCGCTGTGAAAGGATCCACAGAGGGTTGTGCGGAGGCGCGAACGGCGTTACTCACTTACCTGCGGGATTCAGCCGGTGAAGGAAGCTTGGAGCGGGCACAGGAGGCGACCAAGGTCAAGGAACTTCAAGCCGATTCCTATGGACTGCTCTATATGGCTATGGCTGGTTACGATCCGAAAGCCGTTATCGATAAGGATGGCACTAATTTTTTTCATGATTGGGTGACGCAGATAGCCGGAGGTTCTTCGTTCAATGGGCCGGGGTATCCCGACTCAAAGGAACGGGCTGAATTTTTCCGTACTCAGCTCGTCGCAGTTGCCAATGAGCTTGACCTGTTCACTTTCGGTGTCCGCCTTTACCAGATTGGCAACTATGAGGATGCGCTGCTTCTGCTGGACCGGTTTCGGGAGAAGTTTCCCAGCCGTGAAGTGTTCTCTAATATCGCTCTGGCCTACTTTCAGTCGGCTATTAAGGATTTCGCCGCTTGTGACCCAAACACGCCATTTCGCTTCAAACTTCCTGCTGTCATTGATGTCAGCACTCTTGCCTCCGGATTTACGACACGAAAATTACTTATTGAGTGCCAGGAAAACGAAACCTATCGCCGGAAACTTGTCAATGCCATAAGTCATCTTGTCATGGCTTCATCTAAGGACACTCTACATCTGCCGACACAGGTGAATCTTGCCTCTGCCTATATCATGGCAGGCGAATACTCCAAGGCTATGGCGGCTTCGGATGCAGCGCTGAAGATCTCCCCCGCCAATCCTCTTGCCGCCAACTGCAAGGCGGTCAGCCTCTATCTGTTTGGACAGTCGAGCACTCTTGATACCACCGATACCGCCCTGGCACTCCTCAGGGAAGCCGCACTGCGCAACCCGGAGGTGTCCGACTCCTTTTACAACCAGGCTACTATGGCATATGAGCGGGAAAGGGATGCCGCAGCAAAGGAGGCGTGGAAGGCTTTTCTTGCTAAAGAGTCTGAGGGACCGTATGCCGAACTTGCCAGGAATTTCTTGGACATGTCCACCGAAACCGCACCATCCGTATCACGTGCTAATGCACTGCAGTCTCCAATGCCGCTTGGCGAGATACGTGGAGAAACGGCGAAGATGCTGAAGGGAGCTGTCAAGCAATCCTTTTCCATTGGCCGAACTTCCGTTGATGTCTATAAAGTTAAGGGAATTAGGGCGCTTGTCATCAACGGTACTATTGAAATAGCTGAGACAGCCTTGGACAAACCGTACGATCTTCTGGAGTTTAAAAGGTTGTATGGCGAACCGCTAAAGACAGTTACGACTACATCCGGTCAGGTGTTGGTCTACCGTACAGTTGCAGCTGATGTCCAGAATGCCCGGATTCAGCGGTTGATGTTCTTTGGCTGGAACAGGAAATAGGGACGTGAAATCATTGCTTCTGATTACGGTAATTTTTGTACTACTGCTATCTGGTGGTTGCAGTATAACCGTTTATGATACCAGAACCGGTCAGGTTTCTACTTACGAGCCTTTTTCTTTTGACACCGCTTCTGACAATTCAGCGCTCATGCATGAGCAACCCAAAACCATAATTAAACCAGTATGGTCAACCGAGCCTCAATTAATGCTTGAAACTGGTATGCATACCTCAAACATACGGCGTATCGACGTAGACAGGAAAGGTGAATGGCTCGTAACGGCTTCGGAAGATAAAACAATACGTTTGTGGAATCTGAACTATGAGTTTGATGAGCCGGTCAGGATATTCCGGGTTCCGTCCGATGACCGCAACGACGGTAAAATATATGCCGTAGCCATATCGCCGGACGCCAGATTGATAGCTGCCGGTGGGGTGACAAAACTCGGCAGCGAAACCGGCTATACCATTTACATATTTGATCGTGTCTCCGGCCGGATGATCAACAGTATCAAGGAATTGCCGGCCTCTATTCTACATCTCGAATTCTCTCCTGATGGAACACGTCTCGCTGCTTCGCTCAATAATGCCAAAGGGGTCATGATTTTTAGTTCAAAAGATTTTACTGAACTATTCAGGGATGAGGATTATGACGACGCCTCCTATGGTCTTGCCTATGCAAAGGATGGCAGACTTGCCGCTGTCTCTCTCGACGGGTACGTGAGGATTTACGACAGTAATCACCATCTGCTTGTCAAAAAAAAGATGACTGGAGACCGGAAATCCCCCTGCTCCGTGGCCTTTTCCCCTGACGGCCGAAAAGTTGCAGTCGGCTATTTTAATCACGGCGCCAATATATTATTTTCCGTCAACCTCGAAGAAGCACAGAATATCGACTACTCCGGGCTTTCCGGAGATGACTCCCATGATTCGGTGGCATTCTCGGCGGACGGCAGATACCTGTATGCAGGGTGCGGGTATAGTAAGCAAGGCAGCAGGTTTCCCGTATTCCAGATCAGAAGGTGGGATTTAAGAAACGGCGGATATACGGAAGAGGCTGTTGCCATAAATACTATTACTCAAATAAAACCATTGCCAAACGGTAAAATGATCTTTTGTTCATCCAGTCCTTCTTTTGGGCTCATTGCAGACATGAACGTGCTGTATGAAAGAAAGTTCGAACAGCAGGAAACCAGACGAAGTGAACTATACGCCTCAAATGACGGATCGGTATTTTCTTTGGTGACAACGTACGATTCCATAGCCGCCACCGTTGCTGGTCTCAAGCCTTTGTATCAAACCAGTGAACCGTTTTCGATTGTAGATCGCGATTTCGTGCGTTCCAATAAAACGAGCCTTAACCCGAGAAACCGCAAAGAAGGTGTTTACTGGGATGATCATTATACCTCGGACCCAAAGCTGAAAGGTGTGGATGTGACGCTGGACGAGGGAGAAAAGGCGGTATCCGCGGTTGCCTGCCTCAATAATGACTGCGTTCTGGTCGGAAGTTCCTGGTATTTAAGACTTGTAGATGGACATGGGGGATTAATATGGAAAATTTCGACAAAATCCGAGCCATGGGCGGTAACTATAACAAGAGATTCCAGGTACGCGATTGCCGCCTTCGACGACGGCACGTTTCGCTGGTATGGGATGGCTGACGGCAAGGAAATTCTGGCGTATTTCACCAATCTTAACAAACTGAGCAATGGCAGGGAATGGGTCATGTGGACACCGGAAGGGTACTTTGACGCATCTCCTGGAGGCGCTCAAATAATCGGCTATCATCTCAATCAGGGCAGGGGCAGGGAGGCCGCCTTTATTCCCCTGAATTACCTGTACGATGTGTTCTATCGACCGGATATCGTACAGGCAAAATTCCGTGGCGAAGATATCAGCAATCTGATCACCCTGACCGCGTCAGAGGCGTTGAAAAATCCACCACCTGTAGTCAAACTTACCTCATATCCCTATGGTTCATCAAACGCAAGTTCCAAGGTTTGCTACGAGGTTACCAGCACCGGCGGCGGCATAGGCGAGGTGCGTCTCTTCCAGAACGGCAAGCTGATCAAATCGGATGGATTCTACCGGGAGGCTGTTGTCAGGGATAATGGTGAGCAGATGCAACTTGGAGCCAACAGCCGGGCCATCTATGACGACATGCGTTCGATTGTGGTCAAGGAAAAGAAAATGATTGATCCCCGCAAGCCCAAGGGCGAGCAGTACGAGGAGTGTGTGGATATAGAGGCTATTCCGGGGGAGAACGAGATCTCGGTAGTCGCGTTCAATGCCACAAATACAGTGCAAAGCGCTCTTGAAAACGTCACCTTCACCTCGTCCAGAAAACCGGAAGAGCCTCACTTGTATATTCTCGCTATCGGCAATGACCGTTACCGAACCTTGTCAGCCAAATTGAAATATGCCGCCAAGGACGCCAAGGATTTTGCCCAGACCCTGTCACCCAAGGCTGCTACCCTGTACAAAACTAAAAACATCCATGTCACTGTGTTGGAGAATGCGGGCAAGGAAAAAATCCTGGCGGAGATTGGCAAGCTGCAATCCAAGGTAAAGGATGGCGATGGCTTCATACTGTTCGTGGCATCCCATGGGGCGCTGGTACAGAATCAGTATTACATCGTCACCAGCGATTACAACGGCAAGTTCGAAGTCAGTACCTTGCTGAGCACCAACGAGATCGTCGATATTTCCAAAAGGATAAAATCCCTCTCCCAGCTTTTCATCTTCGATACCTGTCACGCCGGTGGGGTAGATGCCATTATCAACGGGCTGTATGATGCCCGAATGTCGGTTATGGCCAGAAAGATGGGGTTGCATATCTACGCCTCCGCCGGGAGTTTGCAATCTGCCATGGATGGCTACCAGGGTAACGGGCTCTACACCTACACCCTCCTGAGAGGGATTAATAATGGGAGTGAAGTTGATAAGGGAAAAAACGGGAAGGTGACGATCAAGTCGCTTGGGCTGTACTCAAAGGAGAAGACCACCGAAATTTCTAACCAACTGGGCCAGCCCCAGATGCCGCTTATAATCAATTTTGGCAGGGATAATCCGCTTTTTGCAGTGCAATAGGAATTCTGTATTTTGGGCACGGAACGTGCGATTGCTGAACTCATAAGACAAGCTGAGCAACAAAGATGAGATGCCGAAAACCAACTTGCAGATGAACGACGCCGTTAGAAGAGGCAAAATTGGCATACAGTTTGGATTGGGCAGTGGTCATTTTCTGGTGGATTGGGAGTAATTCCATTTCTAAATCAAGAGCGAGTTTATAATCCATGGCCATGATACTATCGACAGTACACGTTGTTGGTTATCTTCCATCTCCTTGAGCGACTGACAGAGATGACTCTCAAGGGCATCTATACTTTTGAAGACCCG
>CAJBRY010000447.1 GCA_903958085.1 uncultured Geobacteraceae bacterium | reverse complement strand
ATTAAAAGCCGGACGATGCGTTTTTTTTCTTTAAATGGGATAATCGGGTTTTGCCATAATCCGGGGAAATCCGCTGCTAAAGATTTTATTTTTTCCCTATCGTCTTGTTCTAATATGGATAAATCTTGTTTTCGTTTTTGCTCATACTCTTCTTCCGTCCTTGATAGTTCTTTTAATCTCATATTCCATTCGGCTTCCAGGGTTGCAGCAACCATGCGGTTTTCCGGATCAACTTGCATAAATCGGCGACGGGACAAATCCGCTTCATACCGAGCCCGTTCTACCTGCTTCTTCCTTAGATGATCCACCTGCTTAATACGAGTATTCAATTCGTCTTGGACTTGTAACGCCACTTCCAGTGCGAGTGGGGTTACGCACTCTAACAATACATCGCTCATAGCTTGATCAATCTTTTGTCCATTTATTACCTGACAGGGAGACTCAGCATTCTCAATTCCCGTTCTTTGGCATACATATTCAGGTAATTGCCGACCATGTACTGTATGGTAGCGGATCGTCATGCGTTTTCCGCAAATGCCACAAATTACCAGACCTTGTAATAAAGCGGGTCCTTCTCTTGGGGGGCTCTTGCGGCGATCACCCCCATGCGCTTGTGCGTTGTCATGGAGTATGTGTTGATTTTTTTCATATGCATCATAGCTTATATATGCTTGATGGTGCTCCTTGATAAATGTCAGCCACTGGTCCGGAGATTGTTTTTTATACGACATGCTGCCATCAGCCTTTTTCTTTGATCGTGTCCGGCCAAAACAATAAACGCCTGCATAACATGGATTATGCAATATTTGCAGGACTCGATGGTGAGGCAAGTCTTGCCAGATCAATTCGCCTTTATAGAATCCCTTACCGGGTATACGGGGGAATTTGATTTGATTTTGCCGAAAATATTTGACCGTTGCACTCGCGGACTGAACTCGCCTAAATACATCGAACAGCATTTTTATGCTTGTCTGAATCTGCTGATCCGGATCAAACACAATATGATTAGCTATGTCGTACGTGTAACCAACAGGGACCGGACATTTCAATTCACCTCTTTGGGCTTTCGCTAAAAATCCTCCGACCAACCTAGCGTGAATAACATGAAGTTCAGCTTCGCTCATGGTGCCTTTTAATCCTAACAGAAGACGATCGTTGAAATGGCCAGGGTCATATACTCCATCTTCATCCAGGATCAGAGTGTTCGACAAGGCGCAGATCTCCAATAATCGATGCCAATCGGAGGAGTTGCGAGCGAGCCTGGATACTTCCAGTCCTAAAACAATTCCAGCATTGCCCAAACCGACTTCACTGACCAATTGCTTAAATCCGGAACGGTCTTGGCTGGCACCAGATTGACCCAAATCAGAATCGATGACAATAATATCCGAGGTAGACCACCCTAAAGATATCGCACGTTCCTTTAGCGCGTACTGGCGTTTGGTACTCTCGGTATTCTCGATGACTTGTCGAATAGAAGATTGACGGACATAGAGAAATGCCTTACGCGATAAATGCTCGGAAGTGATTTTTTCTTTCATTGGGCCTCCATGCTTTTCAAGCAATAAAATACCATATCCGTCAAAATATCGGTAGCCTGGTTCTGCAAAGAATCAGACATGCTGCTCATATTCAGTTGCGGCGTTTTCTCTGTAATCGATGCCGTAGAATATTTGGAAATAGTTTCAAGCCAACACATCATTCCGTAATTTGAAAAAATCCTATACTCTTGATTCCGAATCGACGTAACGGCCTTGCAACGCAAGGAT
>CAJBRY010000446.1 GCA_903958085.1 uncultured Geobacteraceae bacterium | reverse complement strand
TTGGATCCAATAATTAATGCGACGAGTTTGGTGATTTATAAATATATTACCAAAACTAAGGAAGAAATTGGTAATAGATCGGCTTGGCATAAGGAAGAAGATTGCTGGAACAGTGTAAAGGCGTTGCACCTTGATATAAAAATACCAGACAGTTTACTTGTTGAAGATCAATAAACGTTGTGTTTTTAGTTAAGGAAGAGTGGTTGTGTTCGTTGCAAATTGTTACTAGATGATCTTATGCTTATTAATCGGCTTATTGGCTGAATAATTTTGTAAACAAATCTTAATGTTGATCTACTTTTTAGGCCCAAAATAGTGCGTTATTTACTGCAAAAAGAAAGTTTGATTGGCATTTCGTGAGAGCTACCTCAGAAACTAATGAAGGATAAACTCATGATATTGCGCAGCGCCATATTCTGCGATTCTTAATGTATGAAGTTATAAACTCCTTAAAAGGGTTTGATGAGCTTGTAAGAGATGAGAACAATAATGGGCTGCCACCCACCTGAGTATATGAATGCCTCAGGTCACGATAATCTTTTCACTTTAGAGAACCATTTCTATCGGATTAGCTTTCAGTACCTGTGCAATAGTTGAGTCGAACACCCTCTTGAAGTCTGGGTCTGAAGCATAGCGCTTGTAGAGATCAAGTTCACGCCTCCGCTCTATGCTAATGGCGCTTTGGATCAGTTTTTCTAAGGCTAGCTGCCGATTCTGTATATCAGGATTATCTTCGACTTGTGCTTTGTAATCAGGATTTTTGATGACATGCTTGGCTATATTGATGAGTTTTACCCGTTGTTCTTCGGGCGTAGCTTCCCATCCTGCGAAATGGCGATCATTGAATGCTTTCAAGATTTCATCAAGCGGGTCTTTCTTATCTCCACCCGGAAAATAGCCTCGCAATTTTGGATTTTGTGGTTCCAACTCAGTTTCAGATGAGTCCAAGCCAATCTCAATGTTCAATTTGGCACGTTCCAAGCCATAGGTAGAAAGGTCTACACTATTCAGCAGTTCATCCAATTTGTCCTGGTCTGGATCTTTGACCTTGAGCTTTGGGATCAGGAATTTGAGGAACCAATGCAACATTTCCCAGTTCACAATGTTGAATGAGGTGATGGACGCAATTTGTGCATAGATTTTGACGAACTGCTTGGCCTTGATCTTGAAGTCGATACGCTGTTCATCATCAATATCTGCGTCGAAGCGTTCTACCACTATATCAATGATGGGATGCAATTCTTCAGCTTCCGCACTGGCAAAAAACTTGTCATTGAAAGCGGTGACCTCAGCCCAGTCGTATATAGTAAAATTATCTAACTCAACCTTGAGGTCATGTAGCATATTGACATCAGTAGGTTCGCTGAGCGTGGTGGCCGTGTAGAACGGATCGAAAGCCGCCTTAATGTCTTCTACAGAGTTGTAGAAGTCGAGTACGAAGGTGTCGGTTTTGCCCAGCTTCCAATAACAACGATTCAGCCGTGACAAAGCCTGAACGGCAAGGACGCCTTGTAGTTTCTTATCTACGTACATGGTGTGCAACATGGGCT
>CAJBRY010000445.1 GCA_903958085.1 uncultured Geobacteraceae bacterium | reverse complement strand
TTGCTTCTTTCTTATCAGCAGCAGGCGCAGCGGCGTCAGCGCCAACTGGAGGATGACCGGCTGGCATATCAGCAGCAAATACTACAGCCGAGAAAGACATAGCGACGAGAGCAGCAACGATTGTGGAAAGAACTTTTTTCATGGGTAATACCTCCGAATAATGTAGTGAATCTGACTCTACTTTTAGCAGATGTCATGCCAAAATTCTGTTTTGTGCAACTATCTGAAAACCAATGACAAATATCGCTATCGGCATTATTGTTAAGCCCCTATCTGACTCTATATACTCAACTATTTACCCTATATGAGGCATTAAAAACGATGTAAAGCTGATACCTCTAAAGTTTTCAGAGTTTTTTAAATGAATAGTTTTGACTCAACAAGGGCAGTTCCGTGAATGTGCATATATTTGAGCCTCTTGCAAAAATGTATTTAGTAATCTAAATACATTATCTAAACCGTTTAAAAGTCAAGCTTCAGAGGCAAGTCCATGATATTGTTGAGTTGCGAGTCTTAACAAATCAGGAGGATGCCAATGAAGCTCAAGGAAAGAATATCATGGTTGATGGGAACCGTACAGGAAAGCCTGTTTCCCCATCTTGATGAATGCCTCCCTATTCCGCTTTCGGAACGAGAGAAAAATCTGATCAAGATCCTTGAGCTTACTCAGATTGAGAAGTTCGTCCCAAACAGTGCTAACTGCCAATCGCTGGGGCTACCAATCAAAGAGCGTGAAGCGATTGCCAGAGCATTTGTTGCCAAAGCAGTCTTTAAGTATCACCATACCAGTTCTTTGAGACATGAATTACGCTGCACCCCAAATCTGCGAATGATCTGCGGGTTTGTCCGAAGGAAAGACGTGCCTTCGGAATCAACCTTCTCCCGTGCTTTTGCCGAATATGCGACAGCCGGGTTGGGAACTGTTGTTCACGATTCATTGGTGAAGGAACATTTGGGCACCGAACTGATTGGTCATGTTAGCCATGATTCCACCGCCATTGTTGGGCGGGAAAAACCAGCGAAGAAGATCAAGCGAGTCAAGGTTTTCAAGAAAAAAGGGCGACCTGCCAAAGGAGAACTCTGGCAGTCTGTTGAACCGAAGCGGCTTGATATCCAGTGCAGCCAATCGGCACAAGAGGCCATATTGTTGCTCTCTCGGGTCTGTGACCGTGGCGTCAAGAGAAATGCCAAGGGATACACGGAAACCTGGAATGGTTTCAAATTGCATCTTGATGTGAATGACTGTGGGCTTCCTTTGAGTGCAGTGCTGACATCTGCCTCTGTACATGACAGCCAAGTTGCAATTCCGCTCATGAAACTTCCCAGCGGCAAGGTGACCTATGTTATGATCTGATGGATGATGCATACGACGCATCCCAGATTTGGGATCAGAGCAGGGATCTTGGTCACGTACCGATTATTGATCGTAATCCCCGTGGTAAAGAGGCAATCCCCATGGCACCTCATGAAGCTTTTCGCTACAACGAGCGGACGGCTTCAGAACGATGCAATAGCCAATCATACTTACTGGGACTATAACGTTTCCAACCTGTTACACTCTTCAGATGGCTCCGAAATACCCATCCTGTAGGCACGGGGGTCTGGTAAGTCAGATATGAGTTGGATACAGGGGACTAGATGCCTTTATTCTTCTGTTATTTCGGTATTTGGAAAACTGCTTTTCATTGTTTCCAAGAGCCTTGGATCGTAGTCGGTATTGTAGGGATTAATTGCAAAATACATAAAATGTGTAACTTTTTCACCCATGAATGTCTGATAAAATAAATTATGCGTCATAATTTTTATACCATAGCCTTCAATGCTGTCAGCTTCTCCTTCAATAGACTCAAATGAATATTCATCCCATACTCCAAGGGTTTCAGCTTGAACGGCAGAACAGGTTTTTTGTGTTGTATCACACATAAGCCTTATAACGTCCATTGCGTCAGGCTTAAATATTTTATTCATGTCACTTGCATTTTTAAATTTATTTAAATCTATCGCAAAACTAATTTCTGCTGATTCCGCATTCCTACTTGGTGAAATCTGAACCTTGCCTCCAACTGCGTATTTTGATAATTCATCACAAATTTCTTTCAATGTAAGTTTGCTTGATACCCTTTTGTTTATATTTATCGTTTCCCCGAGTGCATTTACTTTGGTTGCAGGTTCAGTGTAACTCATTTTGAAATTATTCACGCTGAGTTTTTCTTTTGCATATGATGTAGAGGATAGCGTTAAAGTGACGGTTAGTAGTGCTAGTAAAGTCCTTGCTGTAAATATGTATTTCATGACATCTCTCCTTAATAATTTGTTAAAGAACAAACCACTTTGAGTGTGAAAACTGTAACGGATAACACCCTATTATTGTTGGCCTCTAAACACACGCATCTCTGCTTTTACAGGTGGTGTCTAATTCCTTACTCTATACCAATCCATTTTGCGTGTGCTTTTGTAGGTATATACAAAAATCGCAATTCCTACGCCTATGAAAAATAGTCCCACTATAAAGCTTGAAGATAAAGTCCCCATTGCAGACCCGATTACACTTAATCCAAATATAATACCAATTACAGCAGAAATAGTAATTCCCTTACACCTGTAGTCTGCTCCACACCCTGTACAGACACGTGCTTCGGGATGTACGATGGTTTTACACCAACCACATGAACCTTGATGCGACATTGAATACTCCTCTTAATAAATTGGTTGATTTATGAAAATATTTCATGGGTGGGATAAGTTATTATTGGAAAGTCCTACAACGCTCAGGAATGATTCTGGTTGACCATAGTATGATGATGCTTTGTGATACCTATAACAGCCCTTGTGTTCATTGTTAGAATATCGTGCATCAGTCATTTATGACGTTTTCGTCTACACAAAAACCATTTGCTTTCATTTTTACTGGTTGGATCACCATTGTTCCTCTCCTTCTGGAATGTATTTATCGGAAGCTAACTGTAACAGGGTTTGCAGTCAAGCAAAATACTGTTTTATTATATATTATGCTACATGGGAGGATTTATCTCAGGCTTGGAACCGTCTCTATGCAGGTTGCTGACGTTTCATGTCGTGCCGCCCCATGCACAGATAGCGATTCTGTTAGTGGTTTGATTATGTACGGGTTATTAGCTATTTATGAGTGCGATTGATTATAAAGTCCAACCAAATATTCATAGATTTTGTGACCATCACTACGACTCAACTGTCCGTTCATCAGTCTAATTTTTTTAGTAATCATCTTAGAAATAGTTTCATTGTATTCGTTTCTACTCAACTTCATCCATTCATATAAATCTTTATTTATCCTTTGTGTACTGTGGCAATGAGTACAATGCTTTGATATTTCCTTGTTATTATTAAGATGTAGATCAGATAACTTACTAAAGGAGGTTCCATCAAGGGAGTTTTTGTGTGGGTTCTGCTCCTTTGCAATAGCTGATGATGCTATGATCATTGTTCCAAGTGCCAAGAAAGCAAATATGAATTTCATAATGTTTTCCTTTCTCTGGTTAAATTGGTAATCAAATAAAAAACCCTTCTTTAAATGAAAGAAGGGTTAGCGATAACCCTCTTTTCGATAACCCGACTATCCATTTTACAGGACTCGTAGCTTTGCGTCCTTGAGTTACCCCAAGTTTGCCATTTACAGAGAGGAAGTTGATTATTTAGTTATATGAACTTATGCATAACATGTACCTACATGTGAAATATATTTACTGCCAAACCTTTAACACCATTAACATCCTTATAATATTGAGGTTATCAAATAATCACGCATTCTTCGAACCGTATATTACTTCAAGTTATTCAGTTCAACAAAAGAGATGCAGTGATTTAACAGAGTAATTGTGTGGTCTTTCACATTTAGGTAATATGTGTGGTCAAGGAAAACAAAGAACAAATGAAATTCAGCGAAGCTAACGAAATTCTCGAAATTAACTTTGCGATGCCGGCCAGCACCAGGCTGTTACTTGCTATCTTCGGGCTGTTTCCGTTGATTACACCGTACGAGTTACTCTACGTGATAAAATGGACCGACTGGCGCAATACCCCCTTCTTTTTTGCGGCAATCATCTCTGTTGGTGCGCTCGCGATATCCGCCTTACTGTTCTACTGTGCTGTTGCAGGACTAGAACAGACCATTAGCGTACATGCTCTGTCACGTACGCTAATTTATACTCGCAGAGCTCCGATTTACCCGACTCGTTCAGTCACCGTATCATTCGATGCCGTACAGCACATCGATGTTGTGACCCATACGTGGTCTGACGGGCCAGATTCCTACTCACTGGAAGTGTTTGTCAAATATGGGCGGCGCTTCTCAACGACGTCGATAAAATCACAGGAGGACATCGAGCGATACGTTGCGCGTGTCCGACAGTACGTGTTCGGCGCTAGTGTTTAGTAAGGCTGTATGGTTGATAAAGCACAGACCGTAACATTGTAGGTTCTTTAAAGAATGATAGTAAATAATCCGCACCAATAAAACCATAACACATTCGACAGCACATGATGTTCTTATTGGTTACTATGCATATTTTACAGAAGCGTCGGAAGTTTGTAAAAGAAGGACAAATCTGAAAGCTGACTTAAACATTCTTTAGATGGCAAGGATTCAAGCATGATCATTGAAACCCCATTGATTTATAAATCCTCATTGTTGGCTTCAATATTCGCATATACGTTTGCCTGTTTGTTTATGTTTGTCGGCATAGTCGCCACGATAACTCTCAAAGAATTAACATTTATCGCTCTAGTGTTCATGCTTCTTTCATTTGTGATTTTATGTGTATCAATCCGCTCTTTTGGTGCACGCCTGGAACTTACTGATCATGGTATTTCGCAAAGTGGCGTTTTTCTCCGTAAATGGGATCTTTCCTGGAATCAGGTTTCTGAATGGAGTCTTATTATTGGCGAAACGAACCATTTTATTTCGCTAAAATCTTCTCTTGACCATAAGGAATATCCAGTTGACGGTTGGTTTATTTCCGGTGGCACTACAGGCTTGAAAAGAGCGAATTATGCCCCTCTTGTTGAAACAATAGAACGATATTGTCGGGAACCAAAATCGTCCTTAAGTAGTATTTATAGGTGTTGCAACGACCGTTGGAGAACAGAAATTATGTGGTGTAAGTTCAGAACTCAATTATTGAATTCAGGCATAGACTTGAACCGTTGCAGAATCAGGCTTGATAACAATATGATATCAATATCTTCTCGATTGGGCGGTCTCCGGAGCCTTTTTTCGCTACTGTTTGGTGTACCCTTCTTTTATCTGCTCTGGTCGTTGTTGACAACCAAGAGTCTTGTCCTGTTTATCGTATTTATTCTGTTTGGTCCGGTACTGACATTTTTCTCGGTACTATTCGGTTTTTGTGCCCAGGAGATTGTGTTTAATAAGGCCGTAGGCAGGGTCACGAAAAAAATACGTCTCTTCAGGTATGCGCACGAAGAAAGCAGCCCTATCCCATCGTCAGGACGGGTCGTGCTCTCAAGTAAATGGAATTCGGGTAGTTCAGAGTCCGGCAGTTACTGGACATATAATGTGGGTACAGGCATTGAGGGTGGCATGTTCTCAGTCAGCAATAACTACTACTGTGCGCACGCATTTGCTGGGAAGCTGTCCGGTTTTCTTGGATATGAATTAGATAACACCGTAAAACAAGTAGAAATAAGGTGAATAATACAGGGAAGGGCCAGAGGGGTCAGCCCTTGATGCAAGATAAAAGTAAAAAGTCCAATAAAAAATCCGAAGTCCCAAGCAGGCAGTTAGAAACCGGTTGGGCGGAAACCTGGGGCGCCGGTCACACTCATAGCCGTTGGAAAAAATACGGAACTTCAGAAAACCGAAAAGTCATTTACACAATCTGGTTGACAGGCCCTGCCCCGAATCCATAAGACCTATAATAATATCCAGACCCCCTTTGCTGGAGTTTCCACAGTCAACGTAATCGCCAAGCAAATGCAACCGGTCAGAGTGGCGAAGATTCAGCCTCTCCAGTAATGCCTTGAAGGTTTGCGCTCCTCCGTGTATGTCTTCGATTGCGTAGCGGGTCATGGTCGAGAACTAAAGCCCCCTCTTTTTGTAACTG
>CAJBRY010000444.1 GCA_903958085.1 uncultured Geobacteraceae bacterium | reverse complement strand
CTCGTAAAGGTGAATATGCAATAAGAGGCATTGTCTATCTGGCAGGAAAGCCGATTGATAAAGTTTGCCTCCTGAGTGAAATTGCTGCAGCAGTGGATGTTCCACCTACGTTTCTTGCAAAGATATTTCAACAATTCAGCAAAATAGGCTTGGTTAAGTCGTTCAGGGGGACCGGTGGCGGCTTCATGCTTGGGCATGAGCCCGAGGAGATTACACTGTTGGAAGTAGTTGAAGCTGTTGAAGGCCCAATTATTCCAAACCGTTGCGTAGTAAAGCCTGTTGATTGTGAACGTTCCGGCTTCTGCAATGTCCATCCTGTTTGGAAGCGTGTTCAAACCGACATCCGTGGCGTACTTGCAGGTGTAACTCTCAGGGATTTGGCGAAGCCAGACCAGTAACCAGTTGGTATTATTTAAGTATTTCATAATTAGCTTGACAGTTTGAATTTATGACTGTACTAGTCGTTCAATTGTTCTAGAGATTTTTCAAGGTCCCGTTTATCGGGATTTTGCCGTTTCAGTACAAAATAAATTTAAAGGAGTATTCCCGCCGGAGATAAGCCCTCGAAATCAGTGGGCAACGACGTCGCTCCGGCAAAGCCGACACAACTTCCTACTCATTCATTATGACAAATAGACTAATTTATTATTTACTATTTTTATTACTGACAGCCTGCGAAAATTCCCCGTATAAGCTTGCGGAGATCCAATCTGACTCATCTCTTACCACAGAGTTTTCCATCCTCGATCAAAACAGCATTTCTCTTATCCAGAGAAGAAAGCAACAAGCGGTTATTGAAGCTGCTTTTTCTCGCAGAACCTCATCTGAAAGAGCACACCAGCTAGCTGAAATATGTTTCAACAAAACTAACGGCAGCGTTCTTATGCCGTTTGACCTGGCAGAAATTGCACTGGTTGAAACGGGCGGACACCGACTTTCCTCCAAAGCTGTCTCTTCGCGTGGCGCACTCGGAGTCTGGCAATTGATGCCGCGCCGTGCATTGTCTCACGGATTTTCACCAAAAGACATGCTTGACGATGACAAATGTGCTGAAGCAGCTGTTCGTGAGTTATATTCCAAACTTAATATCGTTAAAGGAGATCTTGAGCGTGCAAAAAGGTATTACTGCGGTCAAGGTCCTCAGGCAACTGCATACATGAAAAAAATTCGTCTAATCAGAAACGAAATGATGAATGAGCTTACTCTTCAGAGTAGTAATTTTGCTTCTGTTGAGCCGGCGACAAGGGTACGTTAATACTGTTTAGACTATAGTTCAACACTTGTTGGACGCTGTTGCAACAGGTGTTTTTTCTTGATATGAAAGTGGCCGCTCTGCTATAGTCGGGCACATTTTTTTGTTACAAGCCATGTCAGGAGAGGAGTGTTTTTGTGGAGAGAAGAACGGAATTCAATGGTTCGAGAGGTTTCACCCTGCGCACCAAGATGGTGCTTCTTTCTGCGGCTGCTTTTGTCGGCATCCTTCTGGTTGGCTCCATAAGCCTGTTCATGATGAATGAGGTCAGGATTGGTGGCACTGCCTATCAGTCGATTCAAAAGGATAAGGATGCGCTTGAAAGCATTGCTCTCCTTAAATCAGATCTTTTCCAAATAAACAGTGAAATGCAGAATTTTATGCTTGAAGCGGATAGTTCTGCCGCAGAAAAAAATATTTCCACGATAAAAAACCTCACCAATGATATTGAGTTGAATTTCGGAATAACTCTCGAATCAGTCAGATCTCAAAAAAAACTTGACGCGATAAACAAGGCAAACACTATCTGGAAGGAATATCAGAAAACTTTACTGGAAGAGGTCTTGCCGGCTGCAACTAGTGGTGATGTTCTTAAGGCCAGTTATCTCATGACAGGAATTCAGGCGGAGCGGTTTAACACTTTCAGCAAGGCCGTTGCGCAAATGGTTGAACATATACGAAAGGATGTAAGTGCCACCGAACAACAGGTCGCATCAAGCATCAGAGTTAAACTGACTATTTCAGCTGCAATTACCATTGTTCTTATCGGCTTGATCGCTTTATTTTCTTATTTTATAACAGTATCTATAACGAAACCTCTTAAAAGTTGCGTCAAGTTTGCCAAAGATATGGCTGGAGGAAAACTTGATGCTCGACTGGAAGTGCGAGGAGGAGGCGAGGCAGCTGAACTTGCAAGTGCTATGAATGTAATGGCTGAAAATCTGCACAGTGTCGTTTTGCGCATAGGCTCCGCATCTGAAGTACTTACCTCTATAGACAACAATCTGGAAAATGCTGCTCATAAAGCTGTAGATTCAGCATTGATGCAAGAAAAATCGGTTTTGGAAACTTCACAAGCCATCATAAAAATTAACGAGTCTGTGCATGAAGTATATGAAGGTGTTGACAAACTTTCCGAGTCTGCTACTGAGACTTCTGCCTCTTCACTTGAGATGGCTGCGACAATTGAAGAGATTGCAATGAGCGCAGAAAAGCTGGAAGAGGCAGTTGAAGAAGTAAGCTCTTCAATAACTGAAATGGCATCTTCAATAAAAGAAATCGGAATAAGCATTGTTAATCTACTTGATGCTTCAACCACTACGGCATCATCTATTGCCGAGATGGATGCAACAATCAGACAGGTAGAGAAAAATGCTATTGATTCAGCGGCAATTTCTGAGACAGTAAGAAGTGATGCTGAGGTAGGTAAAAACGCCGTTCTTGAAGCAATTGCGGGAATGCAGGCTATCAGG
>CAJBRY010000443.1 GCA_903958085.1 uncultured Geobacteraceae bacterium | reverse complement strand
TTCAGGGGGGTGCTGAATGATGATCTGGACAATGAGTCGATTGAAGGATCAAGTAAGAAAAATAAAATGGTATTGATGTTTGCAATACTGTTTTTAGCTCTGTTTTTTGTGATGCTTGCAAGTTATTTTTGGAATTATGCCTTTGAACACCCTAAAGGCGAGATACAGCGCACATTTGAAGATGGAGTCAGGCAGTACAGGGAACAGCAGAAGTTGGGTCAATAAACCTATAAAACTAAAAAAAGCATTTGAAACACGGAGCAACTGAGCAACGGAGTAAAAACAGAGAAGAATCTTCTTGAAAAGCCTTTTTGAAACTCACCTTATTGGTAAATGCGGTTTTTCATGTAAGGTCTTGATTTCTCTGTTGCTCCGTTGCTCTGTGTTATTATAACTGCCGTTTTTGATTATTTCTGATCTATTGCGGAAAGTTTCCATGGGTTATTGCCGACTGGACGGGTAAACGTCCAATACTCCTCAAATTTTACCGGATCAGTTTTGCTTCCGGTTAATAACCCACCGGATTCATCGGTTGTATAGTCAAGCAGGTTTGCATAAACGAGAGTGTTTATGAAATCCTGTCCAGACTCCTGCCATGCCTCGACAATATCTACTTTACGCACTGCGATATTTTCCAATCTGTTAATCTGTTTGTCTCTGATAAGTCTGTCAATATCACTCTGAAAGACGCGGCGCATTTCGTCCGTAAGAAGAGTGTTTACAGTAGAAAGATCACGATTCATCCAGGCACCCTGAATTTTGAAGAAATTATCCATAACCTGGTCGCAATAGCGGTCTTCGTTAAAAGACTGATCAAACTGGCGGATATGCGAAAGACCGGTTTCGACATCATCTGAAACCTGAGGAGGTGGTTGCTGGTAACCCTGAGAAATCGGAGAAACATTTCCGATATGATATGGCTCCGGTTCATAAGAATTCATGGCGCTTTGCTCTCTTTTTTTCTTGATGAAGCGATAGATCATATAGCCTATACCAGCCAGCAGCAGGATTTCAAAAATACCGATACCACCACCGCCACCCATACCACCACCCATGCCGCCGCCAAATCCGAGGCTTCTGAAAAGCATGCCGCCGAGCATGCCTCCTACCAGGCCACCTGCCATGCTACGCAGAAAACCGCCTGAAGCAGGTTGCTGAAAGCCGGGAGGTGGTGCTGCCTGATAAGGACGAGAAGGTGACTGTGGTGATGGACTGGCAGGTCTAGAGTAACTTCTGGAACCGCGACTTCCCATCGATCTGCTGCCACCGCCTGCTCTGGCGTGAGCTTCAAATTCCATAACGGTTGCTGATAGAAACAATACTGCCGCCAGCAATGTAAAAATTTTAATAGCATGTCTCTTCATTGTTTGTAGCTCCTTGATAATTTCAATCTTGATTTGTGAACATCATCTTTGAGTATGTAATGGCAGAGTACACTAAAATCAAGGCATTTTGAAAATAATTATTGGTCAATGAATTTGATTCATAATTCCACAAAAAAAGCCCCCGTCAGCAGCATTAGC
>CAJBRY010000442.1 GCA_903958085.1 uncultured Geobacteraceae bacterium | reverse complement strand
GCCTGATATTCTACTCTGTCGCTGCGAGAGAGACTTGCCTGACGATATGAAAAGAAAAATAGCCCTGTTTTGTAATGTCGGTGAAAAGGACGTTATTCCGGTCGTAGATTCAGAGCACATTTATGCCGTACCACAGGCTCTTAATAAAGAACATCTGGATGATCAGATCGTTGAAAAGCTGAATATCTGGACTAAGGCACCTGATCTGACCAAATGGCAGGATGTTGTTGAAAAACTGCGTCACCCAAGTAATGGCGAGGTGCGCATTGCCATTGTCGGCAAGTATGTGGATCTGACCGAATCTTACAAGTCGCTGGCAGAGGCGCTTACCCATGGCGGAATTGCCAATGACTGTCGGGTCTCCTTTAAATATCTGGATGCAGAAAAAATTGAGCGTGATGGTGCAGAGGGACATTTTGAAGATGTCGATGGAATACTCGTGCCAGGTGGTTTTGGTGAACGTGGCACTGAGGGAAAAGTAATGGCGATCAAGTATGCCCGCACTAAGAAAATTCCTTTCTTTGGAATTTGTCTTGGCATGCAGATGGCGGTTATTGAATTTGCACGCAACGTTTGCGGAATCAAGGAGGCCTGCTCCAGTGAGTTCCGTCAAGAGGGCGGTGAGGCTTTGATCCACTTGATGGAAGAGCAGAAATCAGTCAGCAAAAAAGGAGGCACCATGCGTCTTGGCGCTTTTCCTTGCTCAATTACTAAAGGTACACTTGCCCATTCAGCTTATAACGAGACAGAGATTCAGGAACGCCATCGCCACCGTTATGAGTTCAATAACTCATATCGTGATGTCTTGACAAAAAAAGGTCTTATGCTTTCCGGGGTTTACAAAGAGAAAGATCTGGTTGAAGTCGTTGAAATTGCAGATCATCCATGGTTCCTGGCCTGTCAGTTTCACCCCGAGTTCAAATCAAAACCGCTGGTTCCGCATCCACTCTTCAGGGCTTTCATAGGCGCTTCATTGGCACAGAGGGGCAAGGGGTAGACAATGACTCGCGAGATAATTTCCGGAAACGTCAAAATTGGCAACAACCGTCCGCTGGTTCTGATAGCTGGACCTTGTGTTATTGAGGATGAAGCTGCCACATTGCGTCACGCCGAGCGGTTGATGACGATCTGCAACGGCCTCTCTATTCCGCTGATTTTCAAGGCTTCATACGATAAGGCCAACCGAACATCGATCAACGCATATCGCGGGCCTGGATTGAAAACAGGTCTTGCAATACTTAAAAAGGTCAAAGAGGCGCTTGGCGTTCCTCTCATTTCTGATATTCATTCTATTGAGCAGATTGCTCCGGCAGCGGAAGTACTTGATATTTTGCAAGTTCCGGCTTTTCTCTGTCGTCAGACTGATTTGCTGGTCGCTGCTGCAAAAAGCGGCAGGATAATAAATGTTAAAAAAGGGCAGTTCCTTGCTCCCTGGGATATGAAGAATGTTGCCGGCAAAATTGCTGGAAGTGGCAATGAAAATATCATTCTTACTGAGCGCGGAGCTTCCTTCGGCTATAACAATCTGGTTGTGGATATGCGGAGTTTTCCTGTTATGCGAGCCACCGGCTATCCGGTTGTGTTTGATGCTACTCATAGCGTACAGCTTCCAGGCGGTCAGGGTGACAGTTCCGGGGGACAGCGTGAGTTTGTGGAGTATCTTTCCAGGGCGGCTGTTGCAACAGGGATTGACGGCATTTTCATGGAGGTGCATGAGGACCCCGATAAGGCATTATGTGACGGACCGAATTCGATTCCACTCTCTGAACTTCCGATGATTTTGAAAACTCTGAAAAAAATAGATTTCGTTGTTAAGCAGGGTTCAGCAGTATGAGAGTAATTGATGAAGCTCGCAGGGTAATAAGAGTCGAGGCACAGGCGCTTTCTAACATGGCCGAGCGCATTGATGAAACTTTTGAGCGGGCGATTGAGCTGATTTTAGGCAGCAGTGGGCGGGTTATCGTCAGCGGAATGGGCAAATCAGGACTGGTAGGGCAGAAGATCGCCTCTACTATGGCATCTACAGGCACTCCGGCATTTTTCCTTCATCCGGCTGAAGGAATTCATGGTGATCTGGGAATGATCATGACCGGCGATGTTGTGATTGCAATATCCAACAGCGGAGAAACAGAAGAAATCCTGAGAATACTTCCCTCAATAAAACGGCTTGGAGCACATTTGATCGCCATGTGCGGAAATCCGGTTTCGAACCTTGCACGTTCAAGTGATGTTTTCCTTGATGTATCTGTAGCGGAAGAGGCCTGTCCACTGGGCCTTGCACCCACGGCTTCAACTACTGCCACGCTGGCTATGGGTGATGCGCTGGCTGTTGCGTTATTGGTAAAGCGTGGCTTTAAGGCTGAAGATTTCGCAATATTTCATCCCGGAGGTTCCCTCGGTAAAAAACTGATCCTCCGGATAGAAGATCTTATGCACACCGGTGACGCAATTCCGAGGGTTGAGGAAGATACTCTTATGAAGGAGGCACTCTTTGTTATAACGGCAAAGGGTCTAGGCGTTACAGGTGTCTGTGATTCTAACGGTGCGCTTATGGGTGTGATAACTGATGGGGACTTGCGTCGATCATTGGAAAAAGGTTTTGATATTCTTAATCAGCGTGCATCGGAAATAATGAAGCATGGCCCACTCCGAATAAAGCGTACTGAACTTGCTGCCGCAGCTTTGCAGGTTATGGAACAGCGCGCTATTACTTCGCTTTTTGTATTTGATGATGATCAAAGCTTGATGCCATGCGGCATTATTCACCTCCATGATATTCTTAAAGCGGGTATTGCGTGATGAATGATAGATTAGCCGATATTCGTCTGCTGCTCATGGATGTTGATGGCGTTATGACTGACGGTGGAATTATATATGATGGCAACGGTGTTGAAACCAAAGTATTCAACGTCAAGGATGGTCACGGTATCAAAATGCTGCAAAGGTATGGCATTGAGGTTGGCATTATTACCGGTCGTACTTCAAAAGTAGTCGATATCAGGGCAAAAGAGCTTGGAATTGAAATTGTTTACCAGGGCGCGCTGAAAAAAATCGACTGTTATAATGACATTAAGCGGAAAACCGGATTGAGCGACAGTCAGATCGCATATATGGGGGATGATGTTATCGACGTTCCGGTTATGCATCGTGTAATCTTTTCTGCGACTCCTTTTGATGCACTTATTGAGGTGCGAAATATTGCTCACTATATATCACCGCTTGCTGGAGGACGAGGTGCTGTCCGCGATGTCTGTGATCTAATACTGAAAGGGCGTGGCTTCTGGGGCGAAGTTTCAGGCCGCTACGAACTTTAGATACAATCTCTGTGCCAAAAACAGTTCTCCTGCCACGTTATGCTGGACAGTACCTTTCTCGAATGATATAGTTCCCCTCTATTATGGTATCGCCTGTTTATATCAAGCCTGTACTGGCGCTTCTTGTGATAGTGGCAGTAACTGCTATTGCAGCTGTAGTTTACCGTGGCGGTTCAAATGGATCGCCATCTGTTACTTCGGCTAATCAGACGCTCCCCCAAAACATCGATGTTGCTCTGAAAAAGGCTCGCTTCTCCGAAATTTGTGATGGTATTGTTGTTTGGGAGTTGACTGCTGAGAAGGTTGATTACGATAAGAAAGGCAACACTGCTTTTCTTACAGGCATTATAATGAATTTTCAACGCAGCAAATCTCATGGCGCGATAACGGTTACAGCTGACAGTGGAACATATTTTACTACTGAAAAGAATGTAAGACTCAAGGGAAATATCCACGTTTCAACGGAAGATGGTGCTGCTTTTGAAACGACTTCATTGGTGTATACCGGTGCAAAAGCTCAATTTTCAACTAACGATACCGTCACTTTTCGACAACATAAATTAAATTTAAAAGCCGTCGGCATGATTCTGGGTCTAGAAGACCAGCGGGCTCGTTTTCATTCTTCAATTGATGCGGCAATTATTAAAAATTAGGTATCGTATGTTCAAACCACAATTTCTATGCAAACTAACGTTCTGCCTGTTGTGTACGCTCGCTGCATCACTTGCATCAGCTGCTTCAACTGCTCATAGAAATCGTTCAAATTTGCCGATAGTCATCAAATCCAATGAAATGACCGCTGACAATAAGGGTAAGACGGCGGTTTTTTCTGGTAAGGTAGTTGCGAAGCAGGGTGACATAACCATTTATTCAGATAAGCTCGTTGTTGGTTATGCAGAAAAAAACGGTGAAGTGGATAAGGTTGAAGCATTTGGGACGGTTAGAATAATTCAGCAGAACAGAACCGGTTTTGCTGAAGAAGCTGTTTACAACAGTCGGAACGGCCGAATTGTTTTAACAGGGAATCCACGTGTTGTGCAGCGTGCTGACAGTGTTAGCGGCAAGGTAATCACATATTTCCTCGACGAAGAGAGAAGCGAGGTAACAAGCGGCGGTGATCCTAAAGTCCGTGTAGAGGCCGTAATTAACCCGCCGGCAAGGAAGAGTGATGCCGGCAGTCGTTGACTCGTCCAGATTATGGACAAAATCTCTAAAAAAAAGTTATGGCAGCCGTGAGGTTGTTGGTGGCGTTGATATTTCGATTACATCCGGATCCGTCATCGGTTTATTGGGGCCAAACGGAGCAGGAAAAACAACGACATTTTACATGGTAGTCGGTCTGGCCGAGCCGGATTGCGGTCAGGTATTTCTTGGAGACGAAGAGATAACAACTCTTCCGATGTATCAGCGCGCGCGTCGTGGAATCAGTTATCTTCCACAAGAGGCATCAGTATTTCGCAAGCTCTCTGTTGCTGAAAACCTCATGGCGATTATTGAAACAGTTGAGCCAGACAAGAGGCGTGGCAGGGATAGGATGGAGCAATTGCTTGATGAATTTTCAATCACGCATATTGCTGCGTCAAAAGGGTATTCGCTCTCAGGTGGAGAACGTAGAAGAGTCGAGATTGCCAGGGCTCTGATAACAAACCCTTCGTTTATTCTCCTTGATGAGCCGTTTGCCGGAATTGATCCGATTGCAGTGGCTGATATTCAGGGATTAATAGTTTCTCTTAAAAATAAAAACATTGGTGTGTTGATATCAGATCATAACGTTCGTGAAACTCTTGGTGTATGTGATTTCGCTTACATTCTAAGCAGTGGTGTGGTGCTTGAATACGGAACACCAAAAGAAATAGCCGAAAGTAAAAAAGCCCGGGAGATTTATCTGGGAAAAGATTTCCGTCTCTGATTTTATAAGGATATTGAGGTTCAAGTTTAATGGCAATGGAGATGCGACAACAACTGAAAATGTCTCAGCAACTGGTAATGACTCCACAGTTGCAGCAGGCTATCAAGTTGCTACAGTTGACTCGTCTGGAACTCCAGGATCTTGTGGTTCAGGAGCTGGAGGAGAACCCTCTCCTTGAAGAATCAATAGAGATGGAGGAGATTCGAGAACCGGATATTCTTGAAGTTGCGGAGCAGGAACTTGAACCGACGCAGGATTCAGCAGATTTTCATGAAGTCACAACCGGAGAGGAAACTCTGCGGGATTGGGACAGCTATCTTGACGGTTACAACTATAGTTCCGGAGAACAGCAATACGGCGGTGAGGATGAACGTCCATCATTTGAAAATCTCCTGACAAAAAAAGGGACTTTGATAGATCATCTATTGTGGCAACTCCATATGGGGCAGTATTCTGAAATGGATGTTCGCATTGGCGAGGTGATTATCGGCAATGTTGATGATTACGGCTATCTGCGTGCTTCCTTGCAGGAGATAGCTTCGGCGAGTTCTTTTACTGAAGAGGATGTTCTTGATGTGCTTGAATGTATTCAGGAGTTTGATCCTCCCGGAGTTGCCGCTCGTGATCTGAGAGAATGTCTGCTTATTCAGGCAAGAAATCTCGGAATGAAAGGAAGTATTGTAGAGAGCATCATCAATAGTCATCTTGGCGATCTGGAGAAGCGAAACTACAAACAGATTGCCAGATCACTAAAAATTGATATGAGTCAGGTGCTTACTGCTTCCAAAATTATTTCAGGATTTGACCCTCGCCCCGGTTCCTCTTTCAGCACCGATGACGTACATTATATTTCTCCCGACATTTTCGTGCATAAGGTCGGTGACGATTACGTAGTCATGTTGAATGAGGAAGGTTTGCCAAATCTGAAAGTAAGCAGTCAGTATTCTGATGTTCGTGGCAATGGCTCAATTGATTCTCAGGCAGAGCATTATATCAACGACAAAATGCGTTCCGCACTTTGGTTGATAAAGAGTATTCAGCAGCGACAGCGGACAATATATAAAGTTGCAAAAAGCATCATCCGTTTCCAGCGAGAATACTTTGACCGTGGAATTGAGTATCTGAGGCCGCTTGTTTTAAGGGATATCGCTGAAGATATTGGAATGCACGAATCAACAATCAGCCGTGTGACTACCAACAAATATATGCAGACCCCGCAGGGTTTGCTGGAATTGAAATACTTTTTTAACAGCGGTCTCTCAACCAGCGAGGGAGATTTTGTCGCTTCTGAAAGCGTAAAAAACAGAATCAAAGATATTATCGATAATGAAAACCCAAAGAAACCGCTTTCAGATCAGAAAATTGCTGAATTGCTAACCAGCCAGACGGTCAATATTGCGCGGCGCACGGTAACAAAATACCGTGAAATGCTCAATTTGGGATCATCATCAGAGCGTAAACGACATTTTTG
>CAJBRY010000441.1 GCA_903958085.1 uncultured Geobacteraceae bacterium | reverse complement strand
CTCTTTACTGCGACATATAAAATAGAGTATAGTAAAAACAATATGATTTACTCCTCTCAAAAATTATGCTGCCTTTTGCTACTGTTTATTCTCATTCTAACGGCTCTCCCTAGCATTTCATTTGCAACTACACTCTCTAAAAACACCATCTGGCAGGGTGAGATTAAGGTAAATGAGGATGTTCTCGTCCCTGAAGGTATAACCCTTACGGTAAGGGCTGGCGCTGTTATCAGGTTCGTCTCTTCTGAAAGCACAAAAACGGACCCGGAGTACGCCTCGCCGCTTACAGAATTGACTGTAAGGGGAACACTTAAAGTTGAAGGGACAGAAAAAGCACCGGTCGAGTTTGCCGGTATGGATGATAAGGCAGGAAGCTGGTCCGGCATAATAATTGATCAGGGCAGTGCTGATATTCAATCGTGCCGGATCAGAAATGCTGATACCGCTCTTGCAGTTAATGGTGGAGTTATAATTGTCCGTAACTCCATTATCAAGGATAACCGTTACGGTGTCGTGGCACATGGGAAGTCAGCAGATGTTAAGCTTGATGGCTCGCGTATTTCCGATAATGAATACGGTCTCTTTACTTTCCAAGGAGCTCACCTTACTTCAAAGGGGAGTGTTGTTGTCGGCAACAGGAAGAAGGACAGCTATTCTGCTTCAGCAAAGGAAGTTGTTCTGCCTGTTTTTCATACTGTGAAGGAAGACCAGGCGGTAAGCAGGCGTTACCAGGACGAAGTTTTCAGAGGAGATACAATATGGCAGGGACGCATTGAGGTAGCCGGAGTTGTTCGAGTACCTGAAGGGAGTAGACTGTTCATTCTGCCCGGTACGATAGTGGAGTTTTTAAAAAAAGATACGGCTGGTTCGGGCATAGGTGAAAATGGTCTTATGATTCAGGGGCAGATTATTGCTAAAGGAACCCCGGAGAATCCGATAATATTCAGGTCTGCTGAAAAAAACAAAAAGATGGCTGACTGGGATTCCATAAATATTATGAACAGCGCCGGCGCACAGAATCTTATTGAGAACTGTCGCATTGAACACGCTTACCGGGCGCTGCATTTCCACTTTTCACATGTCGGGCTTTACAATTCACTTTTAACAAACAACTATCGGGGAATCCAGTTTCAAGAGTCTCTGGTTCTCCTGAAGGGGAACAGCATTTACGGCAACAAGAGTGGTGTGCAGGGGAGAGATTCTGACGTTACCCTTACGGACAACATTATTGCTGCAAATAATCTGGGTACTAATTTTTTTAGAACCAATCTGACTGCACGCGGCAATCGCATTTTGTTGAACGGCAAGGAAGGAATGCGGATAAGAGAAGGTGTTTCGTCACTGCAGGAGAATACGATAGACGGCAACCGCTTCGGACTTATGGTCGCAGATATGTTTTACGGGGATTACAGCCGGAACAGTATATCTAATAACCTCGAAATTGGATTGTCACTAAAAAATGCTGATAATGTTGAGGTGTCTGGTAATTTCGTTGCTGGCAACGGGATTAACGGGATTAGCATCCAGGAATCGCGTGCAAATATTAAGGGTAACCAGATTTCTGACAATGGTGAGCGGGGTATTGGAGTACAGACATTCGATGGTGAAATTTCGGGTAACAATTTCATTAAAAACAGACTGTTTGCGATTGATCTGGAGGGTTCGCAGAATATTACCGCTTCAGGTAACTGGTGGGGGGGCGACGAACCTGACAAGGTGATTTTTGACAAACTGGATGACCCTTCACGCGGAATTGTAAATTATGACAAGCCAAGCTCCATCCCGGTTTCTTTTGCCTGGCCGCTCCACGAACTGTTTTCAGATGCAATCTGGAGAGGGGTTATTTCCGTTGCCGAGCCGGTAACGGTTCTTGCCGGTGCAGAACTGACGCTTGCTCCGAAAACAACGATAGAGTTTGCAAAAGAATCCGGCCTTTTGGTTAAAGGACGTCTGATTGCCAATGGTATGGCAGATGGTAAAATCCGTTTTACCTCGGACAGGAAAACGGGTGCAGGAGATTGGGGTGAAATTCAGTTGGAATACGCGACTGGAAGCAAAATATCTAACTGCGTATTTGAATATGCAACATGGGGTCTGCATAGTCACTTCACGAATCTGATTGTCGCGGAGAGTTATTTTTCTAACAATTATGGTGGTATGAGGTTCAGAAGTGGTCCCGCTGAAATAAGAAACTCCATTTTTGAGAACAACACAATCGGAATAAGAGCGTATATCGGTAATGCCGTTATCAGGAATAATATCATCAGGAAGAATGATACCGGTATTTTTGTGAGGGAAAAGGGAGGAGGACTCCAGATTACCAGCAATGATATTTTTGACAACAACAACTACGGCGTAAGAATTGGAGATTTTAATAATGAAGATGTCAATGCCAGAGGAAACTGGTGGGGGGACGTTGATCCGTTAAGCGTTATTTTTGATGACAAGGATGAACCTGGCATAGGCCGGGTACTTTTAGAACCGATTCTTATACAGCCGGCAGTTGCAGATAAGAGGCTTTCTAAATGAGATCCCGATGCACTTGTATGACAGTAATAATGCTTTGCATATACTGTGTAGCCTTTTCCGCTTATGCCGTTGAGACTCAGATTCTAAAGGTCAAAATTTCAGATATTGAAGCCCGTCCTATGGAGGGAGCGAAACTGTTTATTTATAACAGTCCAAATGTTCGCAGGCCGGCTGACTTTATATCGTCACTTTCAGATCGTGCCGGGCTTGTACAGATTTCTCTGCCGCCCGGAAAATATTGGACTGTTGCCCGTTACAAATCTGATGGAAAATATGGACCGCTTATGCCAGGGGACAAACATTCCGGAGAGCCGCTCGAAGTCGATATAACGGCAGGTGGGGCTGAGGCTGATTTTATAGTAGCGGATATTCGCGAACTTGGTCAGAAAAAGAAAACAGCTGCAGCTGACTTGCTTAAGCTGAGCGGGCGTGTGCTGGATGTCAATGGTATGCCGGTCGCACAAACATTTGTTTTTGCAAACGTTTATAATGAGTTTTTTGAACTTCCCGGATATATTTCAGCTTGGACTGGAGATGACGGGAAATATGAACTATATCTGCCGCAAGGAGCGACTTACTATATTGGAACATCACGACAGTTTCCGTTGGAAAAATCGGTTTTCATTGCAAAGCCGATCACAGTGGAGAGCGGCAAAATAGGTGTTGCCACAATTATTGATTTAACAGTACAATGAAGCGTTATCTGTACATATAGTTGTGTTTTCTAGTGAAAATAAATGAAATTTGTTGAAGAGGTGAATTGTATGAAGAAAATTGTTTTATTGGTTGCTGCACTGTCATTTGTGATGTTAGGCAATTTGTCTCTTGCTTGTGTTGGCAAGACTATTCATCTGGGCATATCAAACGCAAATGAAAGGCTTGTTGCTGAAATGGCCTCACTTATGATTACCGAAAGGACTGGCTCGACCGTAGCGATTGACTTTTATAAAGATTCGAATGCTCTGTACGATGCAGTAAAGCAGGGTAAAGTTAACATACTTGTCGAGAATGCCGGGCGTGCTCAGGAAATATTAGGTAAAGCCAAAGGCGCAACTCCGGCAATGGGGATTGATCTGATAAAGAGCGAATACCGCAAAAATATGAACCTCACCTGGCTGAATTCATTTGGAGTTACGACACAGTACGCTCCTGTTCTGACTGGTGACACGCTCAATAACTACCCGGCTCTACCCAAATTGCTGAATAAGCTCTCTGGCGCCCTCTCCAACGACACATATTCCAAGCTGCTGAAGACTGTAGAAACGGATGAAAAGACCAAGAAGATTGCGAAGGATTTTCTGAAGAGCAAAAAGCTCATTTAACAGGAATATTTCGTTGATATTTGCTGAGAGAATGAAGAAAATCGTCAAATTTCTTTCGTCAACAGAGTTGGCGGTTGGACTTTTTCTGATAATAGCGCTTGTTTCTATCCCTGGAACAATCACGGAAAATCGCACATTTTACTCAAGCCCCCTATTTATTTTTTTGCTTAGCCTTTTTGTATTGAATCTGGTTCTCTGCACCAAGCGTAGATATAAGACTATTTCAAAATCTGTTGTTGTGCTTCATGGTGGCGTAATTGTCACTCTGCTGGGTTTTATCGTAGCCTCGTTTGGGTTCGTTTCAACCGTGAATCTGTATGAAGGAACCTCTGTTAATCATGTCTATCGCTGGGACAAGGAGATGGATGTACCTTTAGGCGTTGATATGGCCTTAAAGAAAATTAACTGGGATTTTTTTCCGATGCCTGTGAAGATCGGAGTTATGAAAGGTTTGAATAAAGAAAAATTATTTGAACTTAAAACCGGGGAAAGCTTTGATTTTAATGGATACCGCATTTCAGTAGGTTCAGTGGATGCCAATTCTGAGAACCTAAAACTTTCTGTTTTTGACAAAGGGAATT
>CAJBRY010000440.1 GCA_903958085.1 uncultured Geobacteraceae bacterium | reverse complement strand
TAGCAATCGCAAAGGAGATTTGAAAATTAAAATTGCATGACTGGAGTTAATGGCAGTGCTTAAGACATTCTCTGCTGAAAGAAAAACTAAACTCGCAATTGAAGATTTTGAATGAGATATCTCATAACGGGTATTCTGATAATCAAGAGCATAAAAACGAAGTGAAATAATCTCACCATTTTGAACAGTATTCAGACAGGCATCAATCATACTTTCTAACGCTGACTTGAAATCATTTATATAATTTACTGCGATCCCGATCAAAGTCATACCTAGAGTATACGTTGAAGCCGTATCGTTTGTATCACTTATATAGAGAGAGAAGGGCAAGGGTGGTTTCTGATGAATACGAACAACTTCAGGATCTGATGATAACTGTTGTGAAAAAACAGTAAGGTAAGGACATTCAACCTGAAAACTGCAGACATCACAGAATGCCTGAACGTTCACACAACACGAGCATTTAAAGTGCCCTTCAAAACTTCTCAACCCGGAATAAAGCTGATCCATCAATTGATGCTTGCAATTAGTAACCAGATCGCATTCAATCCGCACAAAATCTAGACTCACAGGTTTATTGCTCCAAAAAAAGCGGGGCAGCCGAATAAGCCGCCCCGCAATTCAATACAGCTAACTAATAAGAATCAAGCAAACTGAGCCTTTAAGAACTCTCGGTTCATACGGGCAATAAATTTAACATCGATGCCTTTAGGACATGCAACCTGACACTCATAGTGATTGGTGCAGTTACCAAATCCGCAAGAAGACATCGCGTCAACGAGGTTCTTGACGCGCTCAGCGGCTTCTGCCTTGCCTTGTGGAAGCACAGCATACTGAGAAACTTTTGCCCCTGTAAAGAGCATTGCTGCTCCGTTAGGACACCCGGCAACACATGCACCGCAGCCAACACATTCGGCAGCATCCATAGATTCATCAGCAATCGGCTTAGGTATCAGAATTGCGTTACCATCTGCTACTCCACCGGTGTGGCAGGAGACATATGCGCCAGCCTGAACAATTGTATCAAGTGCAGAACGATCGACAATCAAGTCCTTAATAATCGGGAAAGCTCGGGCTCTCCAAGGCTCAATATAAATTGTGTCACCGTCCTTGAACTTTCTCATATGGAGCTGACAAACAGTGGTACGATCCTGACCACCATGTGCAGCGCCGTTAATTACCTGTGAGCACATACCGCAGATGCCTTCGCGACAATCGTGATCGAATACGATCGGCTCTTTGCCGGCGTAAATCAGATCTTCGTTGACGCAGTCGAGCATCTCAAGAAAAGAGTGGTGCTCTGTAATACCCTTAGCAGTATAAGTCTCAAATTTACCTGGATCTTTGGGCCCTTTTTGGCGCCACACGATCAGTGTCAATGTCATGGTCTTGTGGTGATCGCTCATTATTTGTAACTCCTTACGGCGAGATGTACATTATCAAACTTCAACGGCTCTTTGTGAAGTTCTGGTTCTTTTTTATCGCCTTTGTATTCCCAGGCGCCAACGTAGCAGTAATTGACGTCGTCACGCTGCGCTTCACCCTCATCCTGATATTCTGCACGGAAGTGACCGCCGCAGGACTCGTTACGGTGATAGGCATCACGGCACATCAATTCACCAAACTCAAGGAAGTCAGCTGTGCGACCGGCATTTTCAAGTTGCTGATTAAGATCAGCTCCCGAACCGGTAACCTTTACGTTCTTCCAGAACTCTTCACGCAGAGCCGGAATTTTCTTGAGGTTAATTTCAAGAGATTCCTTGGTGCGTGCCATACCGCAGTTTTCCCACATAAGGCCGCCAAGTTCCCGCATGAACTCAAAAACGGTTTTCTTGCCGTTAATTGAAAGTAGTTTGTTGTTATACTCGTTAACCTCATCAGCTGACTTTTTGAACTCAGGATTTTCAGTTCCTGTGCCAGTCGGCTTGACCGTAGCCAGATAACCACCGATTGTGTATGGTATAACGAAATAGCCATCAGCAAGCCCCTGCATAAGAGCAGATGCACCAAGACGGTTTGCGCCATGTACGGAGAAGTTGGCCTCACCCAGTACGAACAAACCAGGAATGTTGCTCATCAGGTTGTAGTCAACCCAGAGACCTCCCATAGAGTAGTGAGGAGCCGGATACATACGCATTGGACGCTTGTAACCGTCTTCATCAGTGATCTTTTCATACATTTCGAAAAGATTGCCGTAGCGCTCTTTGATAGTATCTGCGCCAACCCGTTTGATCGAGGTTGCAAAATCAAGATAAACACCGCGACCGCCAGGGCCGACACCGCGACCATCATCGCACTGCTCTTTAGCTGCACGGGAAGCAATATCACGAGGAGCAAGGTTGCCGAATGAAGGATATTTACGCTCGAGATAATAATCACGATCCTCTTCAGGTACTTCGTTAGGATGCTTGCCGCAATCCTCTTTTTTCTTAGGTACCCAGCAACGGCCATCGTTACGAAGTGACTCAGACATCAGAGTCAGTTTTGATTGGTAGTCACCAGCCTGTGGGATACAGGTTGGGTGAATCTGCGTGTAACAGGGGTTAGCAAAGAATGCGCCTTTTTTGTGGGCCTTCCAGTTAGCAGTAACTGAGCAACCCATTGCGTTTGTTGAAAGGTAGAATACATTTACATACCCACCTGTAGCAAGACAGACAGCATCAGCTGCATAGCTCTCCAGTTCGCCGGTAATCAGGTTACGTACGGTGATACCTTTAGCAACGCCATCAACAACAACGAGGTCAAGCATCTCACGGCGATTGTACATTTTTACAGTACCAGCTTTGATCTGACGCGAGAGTGCGGAGTAAGCGCCAAGAAGCAACTGCTGACCTGTTTGACCGCGAGCGTAGAAAGTACGGGAAACCTGAGCGCCGCCGAATGAGCGGTTGTCAAGATAGCCGGCATAGTCACGGGCAAAAGGAACGCCCTGAGCCACACACTGATCAATAATGTTATTGGAAACTTGTGCCAGACGCCAAACATCAGCCTCACGGGCACGGAAGTCGCCACCTTTTATGGTGTCGTAGAACAGACGATAGATTGAGTCGCCATCGTTAGGATAGTTCTTGGCAGCGTTGATACCACCCTGTGCAGCAATGGAGTGGGCACGACGCGGGCTGTCCTGATAGCAGAAGGCCTGCACGTTGTAACCAAGTTCGCCAAGAGAAGCAGCGGCAGCACCACCGGCAAGACCTGTACCGACTACAATAACATTGTATTTACGTTTATTAGCCGGATTGACCAGTTTCAGGTCAAAGCGGTGTTTGTCCCATGTTTTTTCAATAGGTCCGGTTGGACATTTTCCATCAAGTATCACAATAACCCCCTTAACCTTTCAGAATGCCGGCAAAAATTGTCAGCGGGATGGTAACATAACCGAGGAACAGACCGAGAGCGACCAGAGTACCAAACTTGACAAGAAGCGGCTGGCTCTTGTCGCAACTCCAACCCATCGTCTGGAAAAAGCTCTGGATGCCGTGAGAGAGATGCAGGAACAGAGTAACCATCGCACCGGCATAGATGAACGATACGAAAAA
Organism: uncultured Geobacteraceae bacterium; assembly: GCA_903958085.1. Classification (GTDB taxonomy): domain Bacteria; phylum Desulfobacterota; class Desulfuromonadia; order Geobacterales; family Pseudopelobacteraceae; genus JACRCG01. The sequence continues at coordinate 3,922 of CAJBRY010000440.1, read as the reverse complement.
GTTTTTGAACCCGGCTACAACCATACCAAGAACATTTGGAACCATCAGCTCGTGCAACGGCACAATATTCTTGATAGCAGCAGTTTCGGGATTAAGGACCTGAAACGTAAAATGCAACAGATGGTATACAAGGAAAAGGCCAAGCAGACTTCCGGTCCAAATCATATTTTCGCTGGCAAAAGTTGCTTTCTGCGTTGCTTTTACTGCGTACTGTTGAGGGCGACCGCCACGATTTTCAACGGTCAACTGGATTCCAAACCAGATATGAACACAAACCATAACCAGCATGACCAGGCGAAATCCGATAATAACTGGTGCCGGCATAGCATGAAGATGGTGGGCATAGGCATTTATGCCACCGTTAAGCCATCCGAAGATGGAGCTGTTACCAAGCAGATGAACTACAGCGAACAAAACCATTGACTGGCCTGTGATCGCCATCAGAATCTTTCTGCCGATGGATGACGAGGTGAGTTGCATAGCGTTCCTTCCTTTTTGAATAGTGATATACTTTAGAAACAACATCTGACATGGATTCGACAAATTTACAGGGAATTACAACTTAGTTTTTGGTGGGGCGCGCCAACAAAATCTGGAGACAACTTTCATTCGTAAACCTCCTTGAGAGCGTTATTTGATGCGTCATTCAAAGCAGGCGCTAAGCTGAAAATATTTCATATATTTTAAAATCGTGCTGATACTAAACATCGTTATAAGAAAATGCAACCCTTTTATGTATACAGTGCATTTAAATAATTTGTTAATGCATAGCAAAAAACTCATAAATTGCATTTTAACTTTCATTCTGATAGACGATGTAAAAATGAATCAAATCTGAAACTCGTTTGCGTTTATTGTAATCCTGGAGATTTTATGGAATTCAAGCTTTTGAAAAAAGATCCAAACTGCTCAGCTCGCCTCGGCATCATAAACACTATGCATGGTGAAATACAAACTCCTATTTTTATGCCCGTTGCAACTCATGGTGCCATGAAACCGCTTACCCCATCACAGATTCTGGATACCGGTTCCCAGATTATCCTTTCAAACACTTATCACTTGCATCTCCAGCCTGGAGAAGGATTGGTAAAAAAAGCCGGGGGACTTCATAAGTTCATGGCCTGGAACAAGCCGATTCTAACTGATTCTGGTGGATTTCAGGTATTTTCTCTTCCAAACAAGCGTATTACTGAAGATGGCGTATTTTTTAAACATGAAATAACAGGAGCCGAAATTTACCTTGATCCTGCTTCTGCAACCCGTATCCAGCAGGATCTTGGAGCGGACATAATAATGGCATTTGATGAGTGCATCCCCTACCCCTGCGACAAAACCTATGCCGAAAAATCAACCAAAAAGACAATCAGGTGGCTTAAAGAATGTCAGAAGACAATGAGCAACAACGGTCAGGCACTTTTCGGGATTATTCAGGGAAGCGTATATGAAGATTTGCGGGAAATGTGCACCAAAGAAATGTGTAAACTGGACTTGCCTGGTTACGCCATAGGTGGAGTCAGTGTAGGCGAAGGACTTGAACTTCTTAAAAAAATTGTCGGGTTTACCACCCCTCACATGCCGGAAAACAAGCCTCGCTATCTTATGGGAGTCGGCCTGCCGGAAGACATTCTTGAGAGCGTTGAGCGAGGCATCGATATGTTTGACTGCGTAATCCCAACCCGTTATGCAAGAAGTGCCACTCTCTTTACCAGGCGGGGAAGAATACGCCTGACCAACAAGAACTACAAAAGAGATTTTTTTCCAATAGATCCCAGTTGCAACTGCTATACCTGTCAAAACTTTACAAGAGCCTATCTACATCACCTTTTTGTTTCCAACGAAGTTCTTTCAGCAGTCCTCTCTGCCATTCATAATGTTCATTTTTATCTGACAATGATGGCCGAAATTCGCCAATCCATTGCAGTTGGACGCTTCCCGGAATACAAGATAGCGTTCATGTCTGAATATCAGCGATAATAAGATAATTTTATTGAAATATTTTCTAACAGGTGTTAAAAGACGTTAAACTCAGTTACGATTCAAATATGCCTTACGGAGGAAGTATGGCAGGATATGAACAAACCTTTCTGGAACAGATTACAAATATTCACGGTGCTGATTTTTCAACATGGGCTGGATGGGAAAAACTGATGTCTTGGACTAGGCGTCAAGCCTGGTCAAAAGAGTTTCTCGGAGATGATAAAATTCCAGCCCGCTTTCTGCATCCAACAACGCTTGCCGAAGAGTTGACCAAATATCTTGGTGGATGATCCTCTTGTCAGAAACAATCTAAATCTGAAACATTATAAATTGGGCATATTAACCGGACTTTTTATGCTGAAAACCCTCTGACTCCTGCTCTACCACCTGACTTTGCCTCATACATCGCAATATCTGCCGCCTTGATCAAACCTGCCCTGCTATCGGCATCATCAGGAAAAGAAGCAACTCCAAAGCTTGCAGTCAACCTGATCGGCTCATCGTCATCCGAGACAAAACGCGTCTCCTGCATAATCCCCAGCAGACTGGAAGCCATTTTCATAGCCTTGTCCTTGCCGGTATGCGGAAGGATTATCGCAAATTCATCTCCACCATATCTTGCCGCCAAATCGGATGAACGAATGTGTGCGCCGATCAAGCGTCCAAATTCCCCCAGCATTCTGCTCCCAACCAGATGACCGTAAGTATCGTTGACATCCTTGAAATGATCTAAATCCAGGAAAACCAGTGAAAACGGTTCACCATAACGGGCGAAACTCTTCACCTCATTTTCAATCAACTGCCCAAACTGCCTTGAATTGTACAAACCTGTCAAATCGTCAGTGATGACAAGTTCGTTAATCCGCTTGTAGTTTTTAGCATTTTCAAGAGCAATAGCGGCAAAATCGGCAATGGCAGAAATAAGCTGAGTGTCGTTTTCATCAAAATCAAGTTCTTCATAACTGTTTATCAACTCAATAACACCGACTACCTGATCCTTGATCTTCATAGGAACACAAACAATTGAACGCGTGATAAACATTAACTGCTTATCAAAGTGCTCCGCAAATCTGATGTCTTTGCGTACATCAGGAATCAGCAGGGGTTCGCCATGCAAAGCAACCCACCCGGCAATACCCTTACCCTGTTCAAGACGTACTCCCTTAAGTTGCTCCGAAACAGCGGAAACAGCAATTTCGAAGACAAGGTCGCCGGTTTTGGGATCAACAAGAAGCAGTGACCAGGCTTTCGGCTTTATCAGTCTATCTACCTGCTTCATAATGGTTTCAAGGATGGCATGAATATCAAGGCTTGATGTTAATGCCTTGCCTATTTCAATCATAGACGCAAGCTCATCATTTCGGCGTTCCAGAAGACCGGTTAGTGAATCAGTAAAGTTAGCGGCCACGTAAAAACCTCCATTCTGCGATTGCTATATAATAAGCCGGCATCAATCAACCTGCAAAAACAATTATATTTAACATAGGTTCTAGGATACCCCTGGTGTTAAAATCATGGATTTAAATGCTTTTAGATACTCTTTGTTAAAGATGTGTGACTCACTTTCCATGATTTCCAGAGCATATTTAGGGGTTGATGCCTTCCTGAAAGGACGGTCAGAATTTTCATTATATTTCGCCTCGCTTTAATAACGTAGTAATTCCTACCACAATTTAGATCTGACACGTTCGTCAAAATGACATCGTTTTCAAGCGTCATTCAACCAGCAGATATTTTAAAGAATAAAACATTTCACATATAATCCCCTGTCAAAACAAATGCCCCCCAATATCCTGGATGTGGATAACGGTTTTTGACGTGCTTCATTGCCCTTGTCAAACTCTCCGCTTTATCGTAGGTCATATAATTTCGGTAAAACTGTTTCATCATGATCGCTGTAGAAACATCGCTGACCCGCCAGAGACTTGACATAAGCGAATGAGTG
>CAJBRY010000439.1 GCA_903958085.1 uncultured Geobacteraceae bacterium | reverse complement strand
TAAGGGTAATGGCTTTGTAGTCGGCAATGAGCTGGAGTTTTCTCAGCTGATCTTTAATTCAGTGGTGAATCTTTTTGGCGAACCACCATTTTCGATGTATAGGTCGCAAACACTCGATAATCCTGTAGATTACGACCCATCGCTTGACGGTTGGCCACTCAAGTTTGATGCTGATGTGGCCTTGGTTTTGAAACTCGCCCGGAGAGGTAAAGTGGCTGGTTCGGGTGTAAGTTTGGGAGCTTTTAGGGTTCATAGTTCCCAGGATTCTGCCACTCTTTCCCGGCTTGAAGAGAAGGTTGAGTGGGAGTTGATATGCAGGGTATTGAATGCACGTCATTCTTTTGGCAGTGAACAGGTAGAAAGAACATGTCGCCGCCTCATAACGATGTACGAACCGGCATATAAGTCTTTTGAAGTACTAAAGAAATTTGCAGCTAATCTAGAATTGTGTATTTCGAGCGGAATATTTGTTCCTGACAGGGCATTTTATGATTTGTGGGTTGAGTCCAGAGAACTACTTGGGCTTCAGGTTGTAAATTTTCCTTGTGAGGCAGAGTCATGAACTCCTTTCAATAGCATTTTTACTATACTCGACGCATAAACTGTCCATGATTTTATCGAGAGAATGGTCTATTCTCTTTCTAGCAGGTTCTTGGTTAAACCAATCTAGCGTTCTATGTATTCCTTCTCGAAATGGAATTTTTGCCTGCCATCCTTTTGCAAAGGACTTTATTTTTGTGTTGTCATAAATATCACACCACATTTTGTGTCCGAGCAATGTTTCTCCCAATCTTGTATTCTGCTGATAAATATTCTCGCTTGGAACAAAAACATATTGTGGAGTTTGTGCGCCCAGGGATTTTGCAACGATCTCTGTGATTTGACGCCAAGTAAGCCATTCATCACTGGTAATATGAAACGCATGGCCAACACTTGAAGCATTTCCTAGCAAGAGAATAAATGCCCTCGCAAAGTCTTCTGCATGAGTCAGCGTCCAAAGTGTAGAACCGTCACCATGCAAAAGAATGGGTTTGCCATCAAGCATACGTTGCGACACAGTCCAATCGGAATAGCCAACAGCCTCTGGAATAATTGTATCATAGGTATGTGAAGGGCGAATTATTGTAATTGGAAAACCTTGACCTCTAAATGCAGTCAGGAATGTTTCCTCTGAAGCAATCTTGTTTTTTGCATAATCCCAATAGCGATTTTGAAGTGGGGTGGATTCTGTAATGGGAAGAACATTTATTGGCTTCTGGTAAATTGCGGTAGAACTAATAAAAATAAAATGATCTGTTCTATCTTTGAATAACTCAATATCATTTTGCGCATGTTCTGTGGTCTGGCACAAAAAATCTGCAACTACATCAAATTTTGTATCACCGAGTACGGCTTTTACTGAAATAGGGTTGCGAATATCTGCAATTAGTTTTACCACACTGCTAGGCACTGTTCGCCTCAGATGAGTTGAGACGCCACGATTCATTATCCATACTTCATGTCCGGCAAGAACGGCTTCATTTGTACAATGCCAGCTAATATTTCCATTACCACCAATAAGCAGTATTTTCATTGTCTCAGTCCTTTATCACTTGGTTCTTCAAAACTTTAAGCAAATGGTCAGCGGCATGATCAATATTTTCAAGTGTGCCATGAGACATGACTTGACAGACGGCACAGAACTGATTGTCCTTCCGCTTCTTATCAAGATGGGATATTCTATGAGCATTAATTTCAGAGCCAAGCCAAATTTCCTTTAGGCTATTATTTATGACAGAACCAACTAGCAATTTATGAGGCCAATCTCCAACGCAAAGACTTACAGAGCCATCTGAATTAACAACCATGGTATAAAATATGTTAGGGCACACTTCGCGTTCGTGAATTTCCTGGCCATAATTTCCTGTTTCAAATTTCATTTCAACTCCATTAAAAGTGAAGTCTGGCCATGCTGGAGATAAATTCTCCAAAAAAATCAAATCTGAAATATTCCCAAATATATCAAAAAATTTGGATTGGTCATCTGGCGAGAGACATTCTTTTATTCCCTTTATGTAGACTTCGCAGTCCCCTCTATTTTCAAAAAGATGTCTTACATTGCCCACAAATTGGTCAAAATTTACTCGTGATTTGGTGAAATGCAAATATTGATCTTCATTTATTCCATTCACAGAAATGTTAATGCGGTCAAGCCCTGCTTCAATTATTTGTAGATTTAATTTTGGGTTAAGCAATAAACCATTTGTAGTTGTATCGATCCGAATAACTCTGTGGCTGTTTTTTGCGTAACTAACCATATGCGCAAAATTTGAATTTAATAGAGGTTCTCCTTCTTTATATAAACGCAACGTTTTTACAGGATCAGGAAAATCCATAAGATCATCAATAAGTTTCTTAAATATTTTGAAACTCATAGTTCCACTGTGACGTTTAGTTGCCCGTATAAGCTTAGTGTCTCCAGTTGGACAATATCTACATCGGAGATTACAGGAACTTGCAGGGTCAACGATCAGTACAAAAGGTGTCAACAGGGGAATTACTGTTTCCAACGGGATATGGGCTTTTAGAATTACACGTGAATTAATTGCTGCTTTCATAAAGCTAAGTCCTCTAACAGAATGCGCTTTCCTGAAACCGCGTCGGACAAAAAGAAAACGGTTCTCAATTTTCGATCCGTTTTGCCCATTCGGATAACCTTTTATCTTCAGGAAAATATTTATGGTAGTGAAACACTGAGCCTTTTGATCTTTCGAGCAAGCCAGGAAGGATCAATTCATCAATTGGTTTCTGATATTTATTGGTAAAAAACTGAGGATTCCGTTGACTGGCAAGGAACCATTCCGCCGGAGTTTTACCAAAAATTTTATCGAAAGAGATCTCCATCTTATCTGCAATGCTAACTGCAGAATAATGGTTATTAAATGATTCCGTCATTTTGCCAGCGGCAAACCGTTCACGGACTGTTGAGGCGGCCTGATTGCCAATATTTAGCCTTTCTTCAGGATTACGCGCCAGCCAACTAACAGCATCTGCAAATTCCTGCCTGTTTCGAACAACCAACCCTGTTTTTTTATCAGTCACCAGACAGCGTTCTGCCGGATTATCCAGAACAATAGGTACTACACCCATAGCCATTGCTTCCAAGAGAGCATTTTCAGTAGTACCATAGTGCTGCGGATTCAAAAGATAAGGAAAAATATTGATAGCAGCCAGTTCTGATGCTGCATCAGTTGTGTAACCACGGAATTGAAGCATATCCGGCTTGTTAACATCCCTGCATTGCTTTTCAAGAATCTCGCGGTTGGCAATATCACCGATCATCCGTACCGAGAAACCAGGAATATCAACAGCAGCAAGAAACTCGACGTAACGCGGATGGAGTTTGGCAAAATTAAGACTCCCAAGATAACCGGCCACTATCGGGTCATCCCATCTGCGTTCTGGCATTTCAAATCCGTCGAAGCCTCCGGCACTGTGAATGACATCCATCTTGCTTTTAGTGGTTGGCATCAGCAGTTCCACTTCAGCAGCCTGATAGGAACAAGGCGAAGTAAAAATGCATCGATGGCTTGATTCAATAAGGCGGGCAGGAATAATGGGAGTATGAATTCCCGAAACATGACACCAGACCATCAGGCGCATGGCAGGGAGGGAAGCGCTACATAATGCCGCAATGCTTGCAGGATGTCCCCACCATTCCAGTTGAACTATATCTGATGCCTCAATTAGCTTTACAAGGGTTGAGTGATCAGGTGCTACTGTAACAGGACAGCCTGAATTAGAAAGCTGCTCCAGAAACTGTGTCTTCTCAGGTTTCTCCAGGCAGACAATTGAATGATCAATCCCGGACTCAGCTGGTGAGTTTACAACAAGCCCACTTAGTGCTTTACCTATCCCGCCGCCCAGATGGGCGGTCAGATGGAGTACTGAAATTGAACTTCTCATGTGCGAGCTGCTCGTAGCTTTTTCAAAAGCTTAGATGCATAAGGATCGATGTTGTCCGGAAGGCAGTGCGTTAATTGCCCACAAACACCACAGACTGGATCGTTTTTCCGCTTTCCTTCCAAATGTTCAACCTGGTAGCGGAACAATCTATCTCCATTCCAGATCTTTTTCAGACTCTCTGTTCTCAAGTCACCGACGATCAATTTTCGAGCCCAATCAAGGAAACATAGGCTGACAGTGCCGTCAGAATTGACGGAAAGTGAGTAGAAGATGTATGGACATGTCATGACCTCGCCAACTGGTTGGTCATAAATCCCCTTATCCATTGAGACACCAAGGCGGTTAGCAACATCAAATTCCGGCCAGCAAGGTGCGACATTTTCAATAAAGATGCGATCTGCATAATCACCAAAAATCCGGTAAAATTTGGCTTTATCTTCATCGCTCAAGAAGTCTCCGGCGATTTTAATAAGGATTTCACAGTTACCCTTCATTTCGTAAAGCTTTCTTATGTTGTTTACAAACTTTTCAAAATCAACCTTTACACCGGCAAACTCAAGAAACTGCTCATCAGAAAGGCCATCCAGCGAAATGTTGATTCGGTCAAGCCCAGCGTCCAATGCCGGTTTGACTGTTTCTGGATCAAGTAGTGAGCCATTTGTTGTTGTGTCTATCGATTGTGCAACTCCGCACTCTTTGGCGTAACGAACCATATCGCCAAAATTTTTATTCAGAAACGGTTCACCGTCTTTGTATAATCTGAGTACTTTTAGAGGTTCATTAAACTCTTTAAGGTCATTGATGATCTTCTTGTACAGATTAAAGTCCATGTTTCCCTGCCAGCGCCCTGTTTCACGGATTAGTTTTGCATCTCCGTTAGGGCAGAATTTGCATCGGAAGTTGCAGGCACTTGCTGGGTCAACAAACAGGACAAATGGAGTACTAAGAGGAATCACTTCCTCTAGATTTGTCCGTCCTTCCTGGTTTATGCGCGGCTTTATTTGAGCTCTCATGGTAATATTCATCCTTTAGGGGATTTTCTACAGGTGATTACTTTTTGGCAAAATACGACTTAATTTCGTGGCATCTCCCCAAAAGGCCATTGGTTCATAATCCAGATATGGATAATATCCCCGATTGATCTTTGTAGATGCGTTTCGACTGGCAATACGCTCCTCAACAAGTCTTCGGACTGAAATCGGTTTGCCGCTGCAAACATTAACTATGCCGTCAAATGTAGGGGTTTCAATCAGCTTAACAAGGCATTCTGCTGTCTCAACTACAGGCATGTAATCGCGGAGCTGCTCTCCGCCTGACATGTTGAATATCGGATCATTATTGTCTATTGCCCGGTCGAGTTGCGGAAGCAAACTGTTGTAGTGTTGACCTTCTCCATACATATAGAAAAGCCTGGCCCATTGAAGGGTGAACGAGTAAACCTGCTGAAGTCCCTGGAGATACCTTCTCAGGCTATCCTTGGCCAATCCGTATGAGGTGACCGGGTTTGGAGTAAGTTCTTCATGAAGGCATCCGTTCTGCAGTCCATATTCGAAGCATGTACCTGCAACAAGAATATGCTTTATTCCCATACTGATAAACTTTTTCAGAAAAAAATAGTCGGCCGGGAGGGTCTCTTCAATATTCAACAATGATTTATAGTATGGCAGGCCTGGCCATGGGAGGTGTATCAACGCGTCAGGTTGTCCAAAAGAGTCAATGTCAGTTGCGGGGTCATGAATATTGCACGAAATAAATTTGACAGAATCTTTCCACGGTACTTCATTTAATCGCTCGGGGTTACGGGCAACAGCGGTAACCTGATGCCCCTTTTCCAATAAGCATGAAACCACGTGTCTGCCAATAAAGCCGGTCGCACCTATAACAAGGATATGCATTGTTTTTGTCTGCCTTTTAGAAAGTAAATGGTGAAGTAAACTCGCTGTATCTTAAGAAACTCTTGTCTCTGGCAGACAGAACCGGATTTGCTTCTGGCCATGCGATGCCCACAGAGTTCCATAAAATTCCAGTATCATGTTCTGGAGAGTACTGGGTAGAAACTTTGTAGTGCATTGTGGCTGATTGATTTGTAACAAAAAAACCATGGGCGAGGCCTTTGGGAAGGTATAGCATGTTGCCTGCCCCGGCACTAAGTTCCAGCAGAATATGCTGACCGTAAGTCGGTGACCCCTTACGAAGATCAACTACAGCATCCAGGACGGAACCGGAGGAGCAGTAGACAAGTTTTTCATGATCATGAGGAGGAAGCTGGAAATGCAGACCGCGAATAATGCCGGAATAAGATACCGAATAATACTCTTCAAGCCAGACAGTATTCAAATTGTGCGTCTGGAATACTGTCTGGTGGAATGTTTTGACGAAACTTCCTCTTTCATCACTTATTATTCGACTTAAAATTTCATAACACCCTGGAATAGCGGTTTCTTTGATTGTCATCTGCATAAAAACCTCACAGGGTTCCTGGTCAAGTTCAGGGTGGTACATATGTCAAGTGTGCGTCCTGTCTGCAAGTTCCAGTAAATTGACAGCCTGAACGACGGTGAAACTATCATAGGAGTAACGGTTTATCAACGGTTGTTGAAACAGTTATGTTTTTTGGATTTTATTCAGAACAAACTGCCCCGCAGCATAAATACCAGGTCAAATCATCCGGGGCAGAGTTTTCCATCCACCGGGTCGAAAAAATGTTTTGCAAGCCCGAACTTTCCAGTTGCTCCATAATTTCCGGTATAAACAGATACCTCATCCGATGGGTTTCAGAAATATTATTTATATCTCCGGTAGCTTTATTTCTGATGGTTACCTGATAGTTGACGTCCACGACATTTTCATTCGGATGCAGAACCGGTTCGGCGATTCTGGTGACTTTGATCATGTCGTCCTCAAGTTCTTTTTGTCGCTTTGTCGGACGATCGCTCAAAACTCCCGGACCATACCAACAGTCAAAGATGAATAAACCTCCCGGTTTCAAGTGGGCTGCCGCTGTAGCAAATGCGGCCTTAAGGTCATTATTAGTTACTTGATAACTCATGACGTGAAATAGTGAAATTACTACATCAAATTTTATGTCAAGGCGAATCGAACGGGCATCGCCCAGGAAATACTCAAGCGCACTGTTTCCAACTGCCGCTGCCTTTGCCGCAGACAGCATTTCTTCAGACATATCGACGCCGGTTACAGAATAGCCAAGCTCCGTGAGGCATCTGTCGTGACGTCCTGAACCACATCCAAGGTTGAGTATGCTTTGGGATTTCAGAGTGTGTTTCTGTATAAGGGTATGAATATAATCTGCTTCACCGGCATAATCCTTATCGCGGTAGAGCAGATCATAATAACGGGCATACTCGTTAAAGACGGTCATGCCAGGCACTCCTTGACAGCTGCTATAACTTCAGCAATCTGTTCATTAGTAAGTGCAAGCCCGTTAGGGATGTAGAAACCTTGACGTGATAAACGCTCCGATACCGGGTAATTTTCACCGCAAAACAGACCCATAGCATGAAACACCGGCTGTTCATGCATACCCAAAAAGAATGGCCTTGTCTCGATACCTTTATTGCGTAATTTATGCATTACATGGACAGCATCAGTTTTGCGCTCATCCCCTAGCACTATGCCATAGACCCAATAGACATTCTGCGCCCAGGACATCTCGGTGGGAAGTTGAATGGCCTCTATGCCAGCAAAAGCAGCAGAGTAAGTAAGAGCTATCTCCCGTTTGCGGGCAATCGTTTCGAAGATGTGCTCTGCCTGTCCGACGCCCATTGCCGCCTGTACATTTGTGAGGCGATAATTGTAGCCAAGGTTCTCATGATAAAAACGCCGATTCGGTAGAAAGCATAGGTTGCGCAACGAACGAGCACGATCTGCATGCTCTTTGCTCTTTGTGAGCACCATACCACCTTCACCGGTTGTCACCAGTTTGTTTGCGTAGAAGCTGAATGTGCTGATATGCCCGATACCGCCGCAGCGCTGTCCTTTGTATTCTGCTCCATGAACCTCGGCTGCGTCCTCAATAACAATCAAGCCATGTTTTTCAGCCAGCTTCATGACCGGATCCATATCAGCAGGGTGCCCAAAGATATGAACGACCAGAATCGCCTTGGTGTGAGGAGTTATTTTCGCTTCGATCTGGTCCGTGTTCATCTGCCATGTTTCAGGATCGCTGTCTACCAACACCGGCCTGCCACCAGCCCTTACCACCGACTGTGCCGGTGAGATGATGGTGAAGGTCGGCATTATGACTTCATCGCCAGCTTTAAGGTCAAGTAGTTCAACAGCGATATCAAGAGCCGTAGAACCGTTGGAAACAGCAATTCCGTATGGCATTCCGCAGTAGGTCGCCCAGCGTTCTTCGAACAGATCAAGATACTTGCCTGCTGAAGAGATCCAGCCTGATGTCAGTGCATCGTTAACCAGTTCAATGTCGCGAGCAGATATGTATGGTTCGCATACCGGTATCATATTAGAAGCGTTCCTTCTCGACCAGCCCGGTGTAGGGCCCCTGCTTTATCTCAAGAAAAATAGTGTCTTCAAGGCATTTGAAACAGTGTCCACCTGATACCAGTTGAATAATGTCGCCCTCTTCAAGTACCCATTTGCCAAGTGGACTTTTGTCTATGGCAAATAATTCGACTTCAGCGCTCCCTTTTCTAATCAGGAGGGTTTCAGGAGTGCCGATCAGGTGGCGCTGCAACGGCAGGTGAGAGTGACGGCTTACGACACCATCCTTCGGATAGACCACAAAGCCGAGCTGTTGATAGTAGCTGTCCGGAGAGATAAATGTAGTTTCAGACGGCATATAGTCGCGGCGGATGATGGTTGCAATATGCTGGTCATTCCAGGTTATATGCTCAATATTGTTAATTTTCAAGGTGTTACTCCTTCTTCAGAGGTATGCATCAGGGATGATTAATTCAGCTAATTTCTATCACTCATCATTCTGACGACATCCTTCATTTTGTAATGCGCCTTCCATCCGAGTTTTTGTAACGTCTTTTCAGGGTTCGCCCTGCTGATCATTATTTCGGAAGGGCGCAAAAGCGATGGATCCGCAACAACATGATCGTGCCAATCCAGCCCGACACAGTTAAACGCTTCGGCAACGAATTCCTCTAACGTGTGAGTTTCACCGGTTGCTACCAGATAATCCTCAGGTGTTTCTTGTTGAAGAATTCGCCACATGGCATCAACATATTCAGGAGCCCATCCCCAGTCGCGGGCAATGGAAATATTTCCCAACAGTAGCTTCTCATTGCTGCCGCCGGCGATTCTGGCAGCGGCGGATACAATCTTGCGAGTAACGAAGCGTTCAGGGCGGAGTGGTGATTCATGGTTGAAAAGGATTCCGGTGCACGCATACAGATTATATGCCTCCCGGTAGTTGGCCACTTCCCAGAAGGCTGCTGATTTTGCTACTGCGTATGGACTGCGGGGTTGGAAGAGAGTGGTTTCGGTTGCAGGTACGCCATCGGTATTTCCGAAACATTCACTGGAACCGGCATTGTACAGACGGGCTTTAATACCTGTGAAACGGAGTGCTTCCAATAGGTTAAGCACACCGACGCTGATGCTTTCAAGCGTTTCTACCGGTTGATCAAAGGAGAGACCTACAGAACTCTGGCCTGCCAGGTTATATATTTCATCAGGTTGTACCTTTACCAGAGTCTGGATAACGCTCCGAAAGTCAGATAGCGCCATCGATGAATATGTTACTTTGTCTTTAACGCCGACAGTTGCAAGGTTTGGAAAATTCGACATCTGTGCATCGCGGGCGGTGCCGAAGACTTGATACCCTTTTTCTATAAGCATCTTTGCCAGATAAGCACCATCCTGCCCGGATATACCGCATATAAGAGCCTTCTTCATCAATACCTCCTTTGCGGCTCTGCTTCGTAATTGAGCTTGTTCGTAACCTGTGATACTGTGGCGGCAAACGGGTGTCTGTATGACGTAGGGGATTATTTATCATAATTCAGAAAAATTTACCAGTTTGCTGATGTTACAAAGGGGTGCATATGCACAGCGACAAGACTGTGATCGGTATTGATATCGGTGGTACTAATACCACACTAGGTTTTGTAGATCTGAGTGGTTCTTTGATGTGCGAGGTAACACTGGATACACAGCCCGAACAACCGGCACATATTCTGGTTGAGCGCCTTAGTGACCAAATAAACCAATTGAAGTCACAGATGCCGCTTGCCATTGTTTCTGCTATTGGCATCGGTGCTCCAAATGCGAATTACTACCTGGGCACAGTTGAGAATCCACCAAATTTGAAATGGGGTGCATCGGTTAATCTGGTGGAGTTGTTTCGGCAGAAGTTTGAGCTGCCTGTCGCTGTAACCAATGACGCCAACGCTGCAGCAATCGGTGAATTGCTGTTTGGAGGCGCACGCGGAATGAGGCATGCCATTGTCATTACTCTGGGCACAGGCCTTGGCAGCGGAATTATTGTTAATGGTGAGCTGCTTTACGGATCTGACGGTTCTGCCGGTGAGCTTGGACATACTACCGTAGAACCTGATGGACGGTACTGTGCTTGCGGCAAGCGGGGGTGTCTGGAAGCATACGTATCTGCTACCGGCATCTGCCGGACCGTCGTGGAACTTCTTGGGCAAAGGCTTGATGCTACGCCGCTCCGTGAGGCAAATTACAATCAACTGACTTCAAAAATGATTTTTGAAGCTGCAAGCAGGGGAGATGTTATTGCGTTAGCAGCCTTCGATATAACCGCCAGGATTTTGGCCATGAAACTTGCAGACGCCGTTGCGCATACCAGTCCGGAAGCAATTTTTCTGTCTGGCGGGTTTGCAGCATCAGGTGATCTTCTGATTGTTCCTACACGGTGCTATCTGGAAAAATTTCTTTTTAATTCTTATAAGGGTAAAGTTAAACTATTGCGCTCAGAATTGCCGGATGGAAAAGGTGCTGTACTTGGTGCAGCTGCACTTGCTTGGGGCGAAGTGGCAAAATAATTTGCACATATTTAGTATTTGCAGGCCAAAAAGTTATTAAAGAGGAGACTGACCCATGCTGATAGTAATGAACCACAAAGCGACTCAGGCGGATGTGAATGCAATAACAAAAATTGTTTCGGAGATGGGTTTCAGAGCGGAACCGATTCCGGGGAGCGAGCGGACCGCCATCGGAGTACTGGGTAACCATGGTTATGTTGATGACTGTAAAATTTTGGAGTTGTCAGGCGTACAACGGGTAATTCACGTATCAAAGCCGTATAAACTCGTTTCGCGTGATTTTCACCCGGAAGATACGATTGTTGATGTTGCTGGAGTAAAAGTTGGTCAGGGACACCGTCCGGTTGTGGTCGGGGGACCTTGTGCCGTTGAGAGTGAAGAGCAGATAGTTAAAACAGCGCTCTTTGTAAAAAAGTGCGGGGCCGATATGCTGCGAGGTGGCGCTTTCAAGCCCCGTACCGGGCCTCATACATTTCAGGGACTCCGGGAAGAAGGATTACGTTTGCTTGCAATTGCCGGGAAGGAGAGCGGTCTGCCGATAGTAACGGAAATCATGAGTCCGGATAATGTTGGGTTGGTTGCAGAATATGCTGATCTGCTCCAGGTTGGTGCACGCAATATGCAGAATTTTGATCTCCTGCGCGAATTGGGGAAAATACGTAAGCCAGTGCTTTTGAAGCGCGGCATGAGTGCTACTGTCGAGGAATTTCTGGCTGCAGCTGAATATATTCTGGCTGAGGGAAACAGTCAGGTGATCCTTTGTGAGCGGGGTATACGTACTTTTGAGACTGCCACCCGCAACACTCTTGATCTTTCTATTGTGCCGTTGATCAAGGAACTGTCACACCTCCCTATTATGGTTGACCCTTCCCATGCTACCGGTAAACGATCATTGGTTGCTCCCATGGCTGAAGCATCTCTGGTTGCCGGAGCAGATGGCGTGCTGGTGGAGGTTCACCCAGAACCTGAAAAAGCGCTTTCAGATGGGCCACAGTCTCTTACCTTTCCCGGATTTGAAAAAATGATGGGAGAAATAGGGCAGTTGACAAAGTTTCTTCTGAATCGCTGATAATGTATACAAAATTGCTTGAAATGTTTAGTCCATCGGAGTAATAATTAATCGTAACGCTGTTCTCTCTACCCTGCCCGTTGGATGATGCGCCCGGGCGGAATGCTAAATAAAACGGGAGTCGTTCCCTGCTGTGGTGTGCTGCCCTCTGTTCGCGGGTTTGCCTGAAGCAGTATATTGGTTCCCACAATTAAGGAACTCGCCGGAGGCCCTTAAAGCTGACGACAGGGTGGAGAGATTATTGAGATGGGGGAGGCCAAAAGCCTCCCCCATTTTTTTTGTGATTTGTAAATGGACTCAATTATAACTGAAAATATTCCTTGACAACTTTAGTCAAGTTAGTATATCTATATTTTAACTAGACTTGATGTCAAAGTAGATAAAGTAAGACTTTATAGCATCGGAAAAATCTATCAGGCAGGTTGCAGGTTTCGCTATATATTTTTTATCACAAATATCTATAAAATATATAGACTACAAATATGATCAATTCGTGTAATTCAAAATCAATCAGTAACAGTCCAAATGAAGATAAAATCAAATTGCTGGCAACTTGGAAAGCTGTTGAGATTTTTTATACGGAGCCGCGCTCTTTGAAATTTTTGGGATAAGCTGAAGAAATTACTTTTGCAGATGCAGTCAAAATATATTAACTTGAATCTACCAACGGAGGTATCACAATGAGTGACACATCAAGCTACCAGGCAGAGACTCTGGCTCTTCACGCGGGCCAAAAACCGGATCCAACTACCAATTCAAGAGCGGTACCGATCTACCAGACCACATCCTATGTATTTAATGACGCCGACCATGCTGCCCGATTATTTGGCTTACAGGAATTCGGCAACATATACACCCGTCTGATGAACCCTACCACAGATGTATTCGAACAGCGTGTAGCTGCTCTTGAAGGCGGAGTCGCCGCGCTGGGCGTAGCTTCTGGCCAGTCGGCCATAACTCTGGCTATTCTGGCAATAGCACATTCAGGAGACGAAATAGTTTCTGCAGCCAGTCTCTATGGGGGAACTTACAATCTCTTCCACTACACGTTGCCTCAACTGGGCATCACCGTAAAATTTGTTGATCCTTCCGACCCGGAAAACTTTCGCAAGGCCATTACATCCAAAACCAGACTGCTTTACGGTGAAACTCTAGGCAACCCAAAACTGAATACGCTGGATATCGAGAAAGTAGCTGCAATTGCCCATGAAAACAATATCCCGCTGATAATCGACAACACCACGCCGTCGCCATATCTGGTTAACCCACTCAAGCATGGTGCAGATATAGTCGTGCATTCCGCAACCAAATTTATTGGTGGACATGGCACCTCAATAGGCGGCGTCATTGTTGACGGTGGGACTTTCAACTGGGGCAACGGCAAATTCCCGGAAATTGCACAACCGGATCCATCCTACCATGGCATAAACTTCTGGGAAGCACTTGGAAACATCGCCTACATCATCAAAGTACGAGTATCTCTGCTGCGAGACCTTGGCCCTGCCGTATCACCCTTTAACTCTTTCCTCTTTCTGCAGGGGTTGGAAACATTACACCTAAGAATGGAACGTCACAGTGACAACGCCCTCAAAGTTGCAACCTATCTGAAAAACCATCCAAAAGTCGGCTGGGTAAATTACCCCGGACTTCCAGATAGTGCGACTCATGAACTTGCAAAAAAATATCACCACAGAGGACTATTCGGTGCACTGGTAGGTTTCGGCATCAAAGGTGGAACCGTTGAAGAAGGCAAAAAATTCATCAACGCTCTTAAACTGCACTCGTTGCTTGCCAATATTGGAGATGCAAAATCGCTGGTAATTCACCCTGCATCGACAACGCATCAACAGTTGACTCCGGAAGAACAGATATCCACCGGTGTGACACCTGATTTCATCAGACTGTCAGTAGGAATTGAGAACGTTAACGATATTATTGCCGATCTGGAACAGGCGTTGGGGCAGGTCTGAATATTTACAAAAAAATAATTTACATATTGACGATTGTATGTTCACTTCTGGCTATGACATTGGCTTCTTTTGCAGGTGAAAAAACATTTACGGCGGATAGACCAAAAGCGGAAGCATTTAGCCCTGTGCTGAACAGGGAGGTCTCTACTTTCAGCATACCGATTGAATTAACCGCAGCTGAACTGGCCAGAATTCTGAACCTCACAGTCGGCAAAGAACTCTACAAGGGTTCCACGAAGACGAAAGGGCTGACTACCGATGTTATCCGCAATGGCCCAATCATTATAACCGCTGCTGATAATTTTCTTTATATAACCCTGCCGGTCGCAATGAATTTCAGCTATGGAATGTTCGAATCCAGGCCGATACCGTTCAAACTGAAATTTAAGGCTTCAGCCAGGGTTACATCCGATTGGCGCTTACAGACTGATATCAGTTATGTCGGAATTAGTGACCTGCTTGCAGAAGAGGTTGGCATAGGCCCATTATCCTTCAAACCGCGAAGTATCGTTGATGGCTTGACACAACCGGTACAGAAGCTATTGTCTGATCTTGTGGCACAAAAAGTAAATGAACTGCTTCCTCTGAAAACACGTATTGCAAATGTTTGGAGTACAATCCAGAAGCCGATCCTTCTGGAAAAGAATTATAAAACCTGGCTGCTGCTGACTCCTCGTGATGTGATGCTATTCCCGCTGTACGCTCAGAACAATCTGGTGAAGTTAAGCGTTGGTATAAGCACGTTGGCCGAAGTGGCTGTAGGGCCAGAACCGGCAACTCCGCCTCTGAAGCCGCTTCCAAACCTCACTATGGTTGCCGCGTTTGACAAGACCTTCAAAATTTCCCTTAACACAGATCTTTACTACAAAGATTTGCGTGCCATTGCGGCACCTTTACTGCTCAACAAGAAATTCGATTCGGATGGAAAAAGTGTAGTAGTAAAAGATTTTGATTTGTACGGCAACGGCGACAAGGTTGTCGTTAAATTGGAGACTGAAGGTTCACTGGACGGGCTTATCTACCTGACGGCAAAACCGGTATTTAATCCGCAGAGCAACATCTTTTCTCTAGAGGATGTTGATTTTGATATGCAGACTCAAAGTCTGCTTCTTAAGTCGGCTGACTGGTTCCTGCATGGAACAATCAGG
>CAJBRY010000438.1 GCA_903958085.1 uncultured Geobacteraceae bacterium | reverse complement strand
GATGGAGACCTTGACGGTGACGGTCAGGCAACGATAGCAGACGCCATCAAAGTACTGCGTATGGCACTGAATCTTGATCTAACCACCACAGCAGCAAAGACGCATGGAGATATGGACAACGACGGAAGCCTGACGGTAAGAGATGCGCTGCAGATAATCAGAAAATCGGTGGGGTTGATATGACCAGAACATACAAGTCAAACAGAGTGCAACGCACAATTGAAATACTCTCCCTTACAATACTCGCAATCCTGAACCTTCTCACCCTCTGCTGGGGGCCCCCTGGACCACCACCAACTGTGCCTGTCGGCAACGCCGAAATGTCAGTCATTACTATTGCTGCTGTGGCGGTTTATGGATTCTGGAAGATGAGGAAGTAGGTCTGGCACTACTACTATGAAATCAAAGCCCCTGCAACCAGGGGCCTTTTTCCCAATACTTTTTATCGTCTGCGTTGCTGCTGAAACCGTATTCTCCGCATATCTGCCGCAAGCTTACCGGAAGTACATTGCCAGCGATTTTGTAAAATTGTTCTGTCCATTTCCCTTGACTTGACCGTTACGCTGTACTAACTTCACCAAAATTTTCATCTGCAAGGAGTTGTCCATGCATTATGACAAACTGACCGAAGGCCTTACTTTCGATGATGTTCTGCTGGTTCCTGCCCACTCAATTATTCTCCCGCGTGACGCCAATCTTACAACACGCATCTCCCGAAACATATCGCTAAATATTCCTCTGGTGAGTGCTGCTATGGATACGGTTACGGAAGCGCGTACCGCTATCGCTATGGCTCGTGAAGGGGGGCTAGGCATTATTCATAAGAATCTCTCGATTGAGGCGCAGGCCTATGAAGTAGATAAGGTAAAAAAGAGTGAATCAGGCATGATAGTTGACCCGATTACAATGCGACCGACTCAGAAGATCAGTGAAGCACTTGACATCATGCAGCGCTATCGTATTTCAGGCGTTCCAGTGACCAAAGCCAATGGGAAACTGGTCGGTATTCTAACTAATCGTGACCTCCGTTTTGAAACTGATTTCGACCTCCCCATCTCCGCCCGTATGACCAAACGGAATCTTGTCACTGTTGAGGTTGGTACTACTCTTGAGCAGGCAAAGGAGCATCTTAAACACACGAGAGTTGAGAAACTGCTTGTGGTTGATAATGACCGCTTTCTGAAAGGTTTGATCACTATTAAGGATATTGAAAAGGTCAAAAAGTATCCTTTATCCTGCAAGGACAGTCTTGGACGATTACGTGTTGGAGCCGCGGTGGGCCCTACTGCTGAAATGGAAGCGCGCATGGAGGCGCTGATCAAGGCAGGAGTTGACGTTATTGTAATTGATACTGCTCATGGTCACTCACAGGGGGTTATTGAAGCTGTTCAACGCGCTAAGTCAACGTTTGCCGGAGTGGAGATAATTGCTGGAAATATCGCCACTGCCGAGGCGGCTGAAGCATTGATCAAGGCCGGTGCTGACGGCATTAAGGTCGGAATTGGTCCTGGTTCTATATGTACGACGCGTATCGTTGCCGGTGTCGGTGTACCTCAAATTACTGCGATTCACGAATGTGCCAGAATGGCCCACAAATATTCAGTTCCAGTCATTGCCGACGGCGGCATAAAATATTCCGGCGATCTGCCGAAAGCGGTTACCGCCGGTGCTGACTGCATCATGATCGGCTCGCTGTTTGCCGGAACCGAGGAATCACCCGGTGATACGGTTCTTTATCAGGGGCGTACCTACAAGAGCTATCGCGGAATGGGTTCCATTGGAGCCATGAAAGACGGCAGTAAGGATCGGTATTTCCAGTCTGATGTTGGTGAAGATGTCAAGCTTGTTCCAGAGGGGATTGAAGGTATGGTGCCGCTGCGTGGACCACTTTCAGCCAATATTCACCAACTGCTGGGTGGCCTTCGTTCAGGAATGGGTTATACGGGTTGTGCAACTCTTAAGGAACTTCAGGATAACGGGCGCTTTATTCGTATCACCGGTGCCGGTCTGAAGGAATCTCATGTTCACGATGTTACAATTACTAAAGAGGCCCCCAACTATCGGGTTGGAAGTTAATACTGGCAGCATCTTTCATGGCGCATTTTCTCTCTGTTTCAAAAAATATATTTTCTTCTGCAAAGGACAGAACCGTCAAAATAATTTTGTTTTTGGCTGTTCTGTACTTGTTTTCTGTCACTGATATATACGCAACCTCTTACCCAACCCTTATTGTTCTTCCCCCAGTCAACAAAACAGGTATTGCCTCTCTGGCCTGGCTCTCGATAGGTATTCAGGATACTATGACTGTCGATTTGTGGGCTGTGTCTGGCGTTAGAACGCAGGCACTCACAGAGTACGGTAGTTTGAAAAATTATAACATCGGACTGATAAGCTCACTCGATTCCACAGCGGCAATAGATCTTGCGAAAGAAGCAAAAGCCGATCTTGTATGGCGTGGAGAGTATTCATTTACAAACAAGAACAGCATTAAACTTGTTTACTCGGCTCTAGATTCGAAAGATGGCAATGTGCTGGCAAAACAGGAGATAACCGGCACCTTAAACGAAATTCCATCCATGATTTCACAGATGACTGTTGCCATGCTCTCTGGAAGTGCCATTAGGACAACGGAGTTGGAAGCAGGGCGCATTTCAAAGCCCAAGACTGCTTCAATCGATGCATTTAAAGAAAATGCCCTCGGTTATGGAATTCAGTTGCAACAGTATGTGAAAGTTGGTCATACCATGACTGGCAGAATCGCATGGGTTGAGCATTGCTCAGAAGCGGTAAAGTTGGATCCGCAATATGCCGAGGCTTATGTAAACCTCGGCTGGGCGCTTTATTCTGATAAAAAACGGGAGGCTGCCCTGAGTGCATTTTTAGCTGCCGTTAAATTAAAGCCTTATTTGTTGGATGGGTGGATGGGAATTGGATACATACAGCGTGATAATGAGGCAATCTCCTTGGCGATTGATGCTTTTAAGAAGGCGGAAGCAATAAACGCTTTGCTTGAATGGCCGCGAGAGGAACTGCAAAAGCTGATAACTATAACTACTCCTGTTGAAATAAAGAAAGAGGCTCAAGTCAGGCCAGAAAATGCACCATCGTTTCAGGCATTTCAAAACTCGCTTACTGCAGAGGAAAAACAGCTTCTTACTCTTTCAAAGCATGAATCGCTGGAAATCAGGATGAGTGCCATAAAAAGTCTTTCCCGTTCCAAAGGTTCGCAGTCAATGCCATTTCTGATACAAATGCTTGGCAAGCGTGATCAGGCATTTGAGGTCCTGAAAATTATGGTGGATATAAGCGTTCCGGAATCCGCACCATATTTGATTGAAGCTTTGGAAAAGCATATTGTTCCGGATGGTTCGAGACTCTCGGGTCTGACGGAACAGAATATTCTTGGCGTAATACAACTTGTGCGTCGTCGCTCTTATTTAAGCCAGGTTACTCCAGCTCTCATCAAGGTCCTTGCTGACAGCAGTGCGGCTATTAGGGAGAGTGCTGCGCTCACTTTGGGGGATTTGGGAAAAAAAGAGTCTGTTGCACCGCTGAAAAAACTTCTTGAAACCGAGCAATACGCTCTGGCCAGGATGTCAGCACTTGTCTCTCTCGTAAAACTGGGCGATGAAGATTCTAGAATGATCTTGAAGAAAATTATCAGTGAAGGCAGAGACATGGCCGCCATAAATTATGCAACAAAATTAATGAAACAGCGTCAGATCAGTATTATAGACAAATAGGCGCTGTTACCTGTCCATAAACTAAACTATTGTCCGGATTTTGGAGTCCAACATACCTCTGTTTCTGAAAATCCTCATCAATAAGACTCCAAAAACTGAAAGACAGAGGCCAACGCAAAGAAATAGGTAACCAATTGCCCTTCCTTCTCCCCAACCTAAAAGGTCTTTGTTTTTCATCAGCAATATCAGGGCTAAACCACCAAAAGTTCCTATTCCACCAATAATATATAAAACAAAGGCAACAATAGCCAACCCGATTCCCTGCTTCTTTACCATTAATATCTCTCCTCTTTGTTAGTCGTTCAGCAATTCCTGCAGTTTTGCTGCAATATCGTCTTCACGCATTATTGACTCCCCAATCAGAAAAGCTCTGGCTCCATCATCCTTAAGGCGGATGATATCAGATCTAGAGTTAATACCGCTTTCAGTCACCAGAAAACGATCTTTAGGCAACATTCCTGCCAATCGGCAGGTGGTATCAAGATCAGTTACAAAAGTTCTCAAATTCCGATTGTTTACTCCAATCAGTTGGCATTCAGTTTGTAAAGCTGTTTCCATTTCGGCTTCGTCATGAACCTCAAGAAGAACATCCAGATTGATTTCCTTTGCGATGGAATAAAAATCCCTCAGTTGATTAAGATCAAGCATTGAGGCTATTAAAAGTATTGCATCGGCACCGGCAGCCCTGGCTTCATAAATCTGGTATGAATCACAAATGAAGTCCTTTCGTAATAAAGGTAGCGAAATTACTTCTCTTATCTGTGCCAAATATCGTAAATTTCCCAAAAAGAATTTCTCATCAGTAAGTACGGATATGCATGTTACGCCACTGTCTTGGTAAATTGCGGCAATATCAAGAGGATCAAAATCGTTTCTAATGACACCTTTACTCGGTGACCCTTTTTTAATTTCGGCAATTATGGGAGTCCAGTCTGATGAATAAGCTTCTCGTAAATGCCTTTCAAAGCCCCTAGGAAGGTCCTCAAGGTCAGATATGCGTTCCTTGAGTTCACTAAAAGGGATAGCCAATTTAGCAACAGCAACTTCGTCATTCTTATGTGAAACAATTTTTTTTAAGATATCAGGTATGTCAGACATAATATTTCGTATTACCCCTGTTAATATGACGCAGTCAAAGCTGCGAGTTTTTCAAGCTGTTGCAAAGCGCGTCCAGAATCAATTGCTTCGCCAGCCATTTCTATTCCAACTGCCGGAGTAGTTGCCTTGCCGGCAGCAACCAGAGCATATGCGGCATTAAGTAGAACTATATCACGTTTTGGCCCCAATTCACCGGCCAGTACAGACTTAATTATAAGTGCATTGGCAACAGCGTCGCCCCCTTTAAGAGCAGCCATTTCGCATCTGGTAAATCCATGCTGTTCAGGTGTCACGGTGCTGATTGTAACCGTATTCTGGGAAACCTCGGCTACAAGCGTTTCGCCGGTAAGGGTCATTTCATCCATGCCATCAGAGCCGTGAACAACGAAGCCATGTTTGCACCCAAGTTTTTGAAGCACTCCCGCCAGCTTTTCAACCAAATCGGCTCGGTATACCCCCAAAACCTGGCAATCGGCTCCGGCCGGGTTAGTCAGAGGGCCAAGTATATTGAATATGGTACGTATTCCGATCTCACGCCGAGGGCCTATTGCATGCTTCATCGCACTATGGAGGGCAGGGGCAAAGAGAAACCCGATTCCT
>CAJBRY010000437.1 GCA_903958085.1 uncultured Geobacteraceae bacterium | reverse complement strand
TGCCATAAAGGGCTTTATGGGAAAATTCGCTGAAGCGAGATTTAAAGAAAAGGTTCCCCTTCATGAAGCGCTTTATTCCATTATTCTCATGCGCCGTCATATATGGCTCTATGCTGAATTTCAGGCAATATTTATCAGCATCATTGAGCAACATCAGGCTCTGGACAGCCAATTACGCACGATCCTTATGTTTGATTATATCACGTATGCCTTCACCGAAAAATATTGGGAATTAATGAATCTGGAGTTTGCCAGAAAGAACAAAAAGTAGTTGGTGATTTTTAATCAAGGTCAGATTTTTTCTGTCTGGCACGATGAAAGGAAGGTTATATGCAAGCTTACGCCGCAAAACTTATTGATCTTATCGAACTCAAGGCCGAGAAAATTGCCAAACAATGGGCAGCAGATGTGAGGCAGCATAATCGAACACCATCGTATAGCTCATTGCCGCTAGATAGAGTGATTGAACGCGGTGTCGATTTTTACAGGCTGTTTCGACAGATGTCTTTAGCCAATGTTCCCTATGAAGCGGCTAAAACTTTTTCCTGGAAATACGCAAAAGAATGCTACCAGGAAAAAATACCACTTCAGGAAGCTGTTTATGCGCTGATACTCTTGAGAAGAAATCTCTGGCTTTACGCAGAGTTTCAGGGAGTTTTTACCTCGGCTTTAGAACAGCAGCAGGCGGTGGAAAGTTTAAATCGAACGATTCTCATGTACGATTATGTATCATACCAGGTTATAGAAAAATACCAAGAGATGATTCAGAATGATGTTGATAAAAAGATTGGTTCTATCAAGTTGGTGATGAACAATCCTATCAGTAGTATAAAAAATATTTATAAAAGCGGATTGATGGGCATCCTTATTTTAGTCGCTTGTATTCTCAGCTATTATTATCACGCAATCCTTGGGACAGGTGTGATTTTCACCCACCTCTTCTACATTCCAATTATTCTGGCTTCTGTCTGGTGGGGTAAAAAAGGAATTTTCGTGGCTATTTTCCTTGCTGGTCTGATCTTAACCAGTCATGTACTTTTCCTGAAGGCAGTACCATTCTTAGATGATATTATCCGGGCTCTAATGTTCATAGTAATCGGCGGTGTTGTGGGTTGGCTGATGGACGGCATTAAAAGAATAGAAGATATGTATAAGGCTACTATATAAAAATATAAGCTCAATAACAAAAAGAGGAGATGAACGTGGAGAGTGAACAAGTCAATACAGGAAAAGTTCTGTCCGTTCGCAGTAGTGTCGTTGATGTCCACTTCCCTGTGGCGCCTTCGATCCGCAATGTTCTTAAGGCTGGCGATAAAGGGCAGGTAATCATCGAGGTTTTCACTCAGCTCGACAACAATACTGTTCGGGGTGTTGCTCTGACACCAACCCAAGGCCTGGCGAGAGGTTCAGCGGTTATCGATACGGGCAAGCCCTTTGAAGTACCGGTAGGCAAAGAACTTTTAGGCAGGGTCTTCAATGTTTTCGGACAGACAATTGATAAGAAAGCACAGATTGAAGGCGGCGAATGGCGTTCCATCCATCGCGAGCCGATCCCGCTACGGGATCAATCTACCGTTTCGGAAATATTCGAAACCGGAATCAAGGCCATTGATGTTCTGGCACCGCTGGAGCGAGGAGGCAAAGCAGGTCTCTTTGGTGGAGCAGGTGT
>CAJBRY010000436.1 GCA_903958085.1 uncultured Geobacteraceae bacterium | reverse complement strand
CTCTTTAGCACTTGCCAGAACAGCATCATGAGCGTCAATGCCGATAATATCTTCTATCTCCTGCTTAACCCGTTCCGGGTCGGCAGCGGGCAGATCGATCTTGTTCAAAACCGGAAAAACCTCCAGATTAATATCCAGAGCAAGATAAACGTTTGCAAGCGTCTGCGCCTCAACCCCCTGGGAAGCATCAACAACAAGCAACCCACCTTCGCATGCAGCCAAAGAACGGGACACTTCGTAAGTGAAGTCAACATGGCCAGGCGTATCTATAAGGTTAAGAACATAATCCTTACCATCATCAGAGCGGTAATTCAGGCGAACAGTCTGCGCTTTGATAGTTATCCCGCGTTCCCGTTCCAAATCCATTTTGTCCAGAAACTGATTCTGTTTATCCCGCTCGGAAACCGTACCGGTATATTCAAGAAGGCGGTCTGCCAGAGTAGACTTTCCGTGGTCTATGTGAGCGATAATTGAAAAATTGCGAATTTTGCTGATATCCATGAAATCCTTCATATTCTAAAATAGGACTGTGAACAATAAATAAAGATAGTCTGAAAGTAAAGGGAAAAGGGATGTTTCAAACATTAGAAACGTGCTCTCACAGACCTGTAAAAAAGTCTATTCTCCAATATTCAAATCCTCTGGCATAGAAAATTTATAAACTGAAGAAAGATTGACGATTTAAACTTGTACATGATAAATCAGAATGCGACTGAAACCTAAAAATAGGTGGGATCATTTGTGAAGCGATATTTACAGTTGCTGTTATGCATATTTTACATAATTACCACCGGCATGAAGGCGACTGCTCAAGGACCACTCTCCTGGCCAATTGCATGCGTTCCTGGACTTAGTTGCCTTGAAACAAGAGACAGTGGGATTGGTTACCCCGACATAGGAATTAACTCTGAGACCTTTCAATGCCGTGCTCCGGCATATAAAGGTCATACCGGAACCGACATTTACGTTGCGTCAGTTGATAATAATGTACCCGTAATGGCTTCTGCGGACGGGCAGGTAATGTGGGTAAGCGACGGCATGTTCGATCGATGTCCTGACTCAAACGAGCCAGACTGTAAACCAAGGATTACTACAGTCTGTTCAGCATCTGCCGGTTCGTGGGGGCCGGATACAACTCTTTCCTGCAAAGGATCTGCATGCGACTGTCTGTGGGGTTTTAACGCCGGCAACTTTGTACTGGTGCGGCATGATGATGTTCAGGGTATTGCTTTTACTTTGTACGCCCATCTTCAAAAAAACTCCATAACGGTTAGCCAGGGAGAAACAGTGCACCAGGGAGATCAAATTGCACGTGTCGGTAGCTCAGGAAACGCTTTGCGACCTCATCTGCATTTTGGTGTATGGCGAACCATGGTCGGTAATCTCGTTCTTACAAACCCGTGGGGAATCGGATGTAATAAGGATTCTCAACGCGCCCTCTGGTATTCTGATCCACCGTTTCTTTCCAGTCTCCCAGTACTCACAGAAAATTCCAGCAAGTCGGCAAACATGACAAAGTTAGATAATTAGATAATGTAACTCACTACTGTCCGGTTAATAACTGAATAAATTCATCTGCTTATATTTAGGTTGCTCTGGAATTAGCTTGAGTGCCTCTGCAACCAGCGATGAAATGGGCTTTTTCTCAAACAAATTGACCTCCAGAATCTGTAGAAAAGTGTAGAGAGAGCATTCTATCTTGAGCTGCTTCTTGGCAATGGCAACAAGCAGGTAAATACAGAGCGCAATCCATATCTGGCTCTTCACTGCGTTAATCGAAGTACCATAGAACGACTTGATACGCAGGTGTTGCTTGATCCATTTGAAGAATAGTTCTACTTGCCAGCGCTGCTTGTAAACATCGGCAACCATCTTTGCCGTGACGTCGAAATTGTTGGTCAGAAAGACCAGACGTTTGTTGCGTTCTTTGTCAAAATAGCTGACCCGACGCAACTGTTCCGGGTATCCTTTTCTGGATTTCTTTGTTTTCAACGTTATTATCTGGTCGGCTCTGATGCCAGCGCCCTTGTCTTTTGGCTTTGAGTAGAGGCGCTGGAATTTCAGATTGTCTTTAGCACGAATAACGAAGAAGGCACTCTGTTTGTGGATGCCGTATAGCCGAGCATAATCGACATAACCGCGATCCATGGTATAGACGGCATCTTCTTGAACCGGTATTTTGTCCAGCATCTTGACATCGTTAACTTTGCCGGTGGTAATTGCGACAAAGGTCGGTATTGAGCCTCTCAAGTCAATAAGAGTGTGCATCTTGACCGCTGCTTTGGTCGAACGAAACTCGGCCCAGGGAAACAACGAGAGACAGAGGTCAATAGTTGACGAATCAAAGGCAAACAGTGGCTGCTTCAGCTCAAAAGCAAGTGGCTCATTCTGGTAAAGCTTTTGCGCAGTACCGATCAGTACCTGGCCGAAAGATTCAAAGATGCGCCAGTCTCGCCGCTCGTTTGCATCGGCAAGAGTGGTGCGGGAAACATCGCCACGAAAGCCAATATGATAGAGCTTTTCTTTGTGAGAGTTCAGGCAGGTTTCAATATCTCTCAGACTATCTCGTCCAGAGATTTGGGCATATGCCAAACAAAGGAACTGGTCGAAGGTAGTGAATTTCTGAACCCGATATTCTCCCCTATAACGATGAACGCAGACGTTAAATTCATGTCGCGGGAGATAATAAAGTAGTTGCCTGAAAACGGTTTTACCTGAATTCATTAAGCCCCCCACTAACCGAAAAAATGGTCAAAATGGGGTAATTCAAGCAAATTCAAATCGAAAAAAGTACATCTATATCAAAGAACATTTGAAATTAGATAGTTATAGCTGTGCAGTGAAAGTTTACCGGACAGTAGTGAATGTAACTATGTATTGTAAAGGAACCTTCGTATTCTACCTCCAAACGTCACTTACAAATGCGTGTCGTCATATAGCCACGAACATTGGATGCGCCGGGCTATCAGCGAAGCTGACAAGGCAAAAGCTAAAGCAGAAGTGCCGATAGGTTGCGTAATTGTCCAAGACGGCAGAATTATCGCGCGTGCCCATAATCTGCGCGAGTCTTCGCAAGACCCGGCCGGACACGCAGAACTTCTTGCTATCAGAAAAGCCGCCAGGAA
Organism: uncultured Geobacteraceae bacterium; assembly: GCA_903958085.1. Classification (GTDB taxonomy): domain Bacteria; phylum Desulfobacterota; class Desulfuromonadia; order Geobacterales; family Pseudopelobacteraceae; genus JACRCG01. Next base: position 6,910 of record CAJBRY010000436.1, on the reverse strand, counting down.
ACTTGGTTCATGGCGGCTTCTCAATACGACACTTTATGTGACTCTTGAACCATGCGTAATGTGCATGGGTGCAATCATACTTGCCCGCATTCCTAAAGCAGTGTTCGGTTGTTATGATCCAAAGGGTGGAGCAGCGGGATCGCTTTTCGATCTTTCTTCAGATTTCCGCCTAAACCATCAGGTTGAACTTGTTCCGAAAATATTGGAAAAGGAATGCGCCGCTATGCTCAGCAACTTCTTTGCTGAATTACGCAAGCGTAACAAGAACAAATCTACCGTTTAGAGATTCTTTAGCAGTTCGTACTCTGCCGGCGTATTTACATTCAGAAATGACTTTGCCTTGCCGCCTGATTTCAGCACCTCGGCGTAGGTTACATGGCGGTTGTTCATTGACCTCAAAATATCCAGAATTTTTCTCTGACCATTATGAATGGCGTTTTCAAATATACCTTTGCACGAGGAAGAATAGACTGCGTGTAACGGTTCCTGCCCACCCTCGCTGAACGGAACAACCGCATCGTATCCCTCTTTTTGGACATTACACAAATATTTGATCAGTGACTTATCAAGAAATGGCATATCGCAGGCAGTCACAAATGAGTGAGCAGATCTGCTATGAACAAGTGCAGAATGAAGACCGGCGATTGAGCCATAACCCGGAAAAATGTCCGGCACTTTACGGCAGGGAAGAAAATCGTAATCATGCGGCGAATTGGTAACAACAATCACCTCATGAAACATACTGGCCAGAGCCTTGTAAGTACGCATAATTATGGGACTGGCGTCTACTTCCAGCAAAGCCTTGTTTCTTCCCATTCTGCTGGACTCGCCTCCGGCAAGTATGACTCCGGTCACTCCTTGGATTTTATCACAGCTGCAATATTCTTCAATCAATTCAGGATGACTGTAGACGGTGAAAGAGCCACCTCTCACATAACCAATCAGGCAAATTCCGGCCTGGCTGCAGAGTTGAATAGCCATATCTGTAGGGGATGTTCGCGATGCAATAACGGCAATACCCATCAGAGATGCTTTTGCAACCATTTCAGTTGATACTCTTCCCGATGTGATCAATTCGGCACCGCCAAGTTCTATGCCCTTAAAAAGCGCTTCACCGGCTATTCTATCAAATGTGTTATGTCTTCCTAAATCTTCGGCATACAGAATGATATTTCCGTCACGACCAATTGCAGCAGAATGAATACCACCATGGGATTTGTAATGTTCGGCTTTTTGCGTCAATTCGTTCATAAGTGAAAAAATATGATGCGGTGCCCGTGGCAAATGGTTTGATTGAAAAATGACATCGTCATCCTTCAGCGTCGGGATTGAAAAAGAAATTCCAGTTCCACACCCCGATGTTAATACAGGCTTTAACCGTTCCGGTAATTCACCTTTGATCTTTACATTGGCAATACCAAACTCATCACATACACTGAACATCTCAAAATCCTGAAGAGATGAAACAAAACCCTGCAATCGCAGAAAGCCGGCAACCAGGTACCTCAGATCATGGGGTGACCCTATCAACGTTGCTATTTCTCTGCCGTTGACAATCAACTGCAGCGGATATTCCTTAACTACCGCTGCTGAAGTCGGCAGCAAAGAATCTCCGTTACATTTAAAATAGCTATTATTTTGTGGAGTTGTTTTCATAATTCACAATTTTCATGAAAAAAACGGGGAGAACATCAAGTTGTTCTCCCCGTAAATAATCAGGTCAGATTCCTTAGAGCAAAGGCTCAGCCGGCAAGGCCGAAAGTTTCATGCATAACTCGAACAGCCAGTTCTGTGTATTTTTCATCAATAACAACTGAAATTTTGATTTCAGAAGTTGAAATCATCTGTATATTGATACCATTCTTTGAAAGTGCGCTGAACATCTGGGTTGCAACACCAGCGTGGCTTCTCATGCCAAGGCCAACGATAGATATTTTGCTGATGTTCTCGTCAGAAATAACTTCTTTGGCCTGAACTTCCTTGGCAACTTCGTTCGTAATCAGAAGCGCCTGCTTCAAATCAGCCTTGGTAACCGTAAAAGTGAAGTCTGTCAGGCCGCCATCGCTGACATTTTGAACTATCATATCAACAGAGATAGCCGCATCGGAAAGCGGTGTCAGGATCTTCGCCGCAATACCAGGTTTATCAGGTACGCCCTTAACTGCAATTTTCGCCTCATTTTTATCGTACGCAACTCCTGAAACAAGTATTCCTTCCATTTCCGTATCCTCCCTGGTAACCATTGTACCGGTATTTTCATTAAGACTTGAGCGGACATGTACGTCCACATTATATTTTTTAGCAAATTCAACCGAACGTATCTGAAGAACCTTCGCTCCAAGACTCGCGAGTTCCAGCATTTCATCGTATGAAATTTTTTCTATCTTACGTGCCTCTTTACAAACGTTCGGATCGGTTGTATAGACACCGTCAACGTCAGTATAAATCTCACAGACATCTGCTTTTAGTGCAGCAGCAATGGCTACGGCCGAGGTGTCTGAGCCGCCTCGCCCCAACGTTGTAACATTGCCGGCTGCGTCGATCCCCTGAAAGCCGGCTAGAACCACAATCGTACCTTCCTTTAGATCAGCACGGACATTTTTGTCGTCAATGCTCTCTATGCGAGCTTTAGTCGCTGTCGAGTCTGTAACGATAGGAACCTGCCATCCCTGATATGACTTTGCCTTATAACCCTGTGATTTCAAATACATCGACAAAAGACCAATTGTTACCTGTTCTCCAGTTGCTACCAGCACATCATATTCACGGCCATCCGGGATTTCACACATCTCATTGGCAAGAGCGACCAACTTGTTGGTCTCACCTGACATTGCAGAAACTACGACAATTACATCATTTCCTGCGTCATACGTCTTTATAATCCGTTTCGCCACGTTTTTTATACGGTCAGGCGTACCTACCGAAGTGCCACCATACTTCTGTACTACAAGCGCCATACTGCTCTCCTTTATTGTAAAATTGGTTGAAGAGATAAAGAGTTAGGGCGAGTTCTATAACAGATATTCTGCTCTCTGGTCAAAGTTTTTTTTCATTCGAATAATCTCTTTCAATTGTGAAATGACTTCATCCGATTTTTGCCCGGAACCGGTTATTGAAATGAGTCGCCTATTTTTCCCGAGATGTTCAAACAACAGTATCAAGACATCTGAAGGCAAGAGCTCGTCAAGACGCTCAGACCATTCAATAACACATACAGCATCATAAAAATAATCTTCAAAACCAAGCTCGGCAATATCGTTATCACCAGTAAGTCGATAAAAATCAAAGTGGTGAACCGTGATATTCCCAGGATAGCTGTTCATAATTGCATAAGTCGGGCTTGCCACCAAATGGGCACTCTCAGGAGCCAATGTGCTTACTAATCCGCGAGTAAAACAGGTCTTCCCTCCCCCCATATCTCCCTTTAGAGCCAGAAACGAGCCGGGGTTCAAGAGAGTGCCGAGATCAGCACCAAGGGCCTCTGTAGCACTTGCCGAGTCGGTTGTAATCTGCAAGCCTGGCACTACTTGTTCATAGAGCGGATAATGTCGATTCGCGACACCATACCGACCAGCTTTTTGCCTTCTACCACCGGAAGAGCGTGAAGCTTTCGGTTGCTCATAATTTCCGCAGCATTGCTTACTGCATCTTCCGGGGCAATTGTAACAACATCACCGGATCCGAGTTCTGCAGCTGTTTGAGCTGATATTTTATCTAAATCACGCTGTAGTGAACTTTCGCCGCCGAGCGGGATAACCCAGTCAAAGAGAGATATGACCGTCGGAATATGAAGCGGCCTGTCCTGTTCCACCAAATCGGATGCAGTAACGATTCCGGTCAGATTACCTGAATCATCAACAATCGGAAGAGTTCCGAAATGCATGGTATCGAAAATACCCGCAAGCTCGCGAACGGTTGTAGACCCCTTTATTGAAACAACTTTTTTTGTCATGATATCAGCAACTGTCAACATGAGAATTCTCCTTAGTTAGAGCTCACCGAACATTTTGAGGTTCGATAGCAGCGTATTCTTTAATAATTTATTATAGGCGTATGGCAGTTGTTCTATGACGTCAGAAGCGGTTATACCGATTTCACCCTTATCCTCGGCAACCATATCAGCTGCAAAACCGTGCAGGAACACTCCCAGTCTGCATGCATCCCAAGCGAGATATCCTTGGCCCAATAAGGAAACAATAAGACCGGTAAGTACGTCACCCATCCCGGCAGTAGCCATACCCGGGTTGCCGCTGCCGTTAATAGCGGCAACACCTGTAGGTGATGCAATAATTGTACGAGCCCCCTTTAATACAAGAAAAATTCCATAATTACGCGCAAACTCCTGAGCAACAGAAATCCTTATAGCCTCTACATCCGGAATGGAAGTTCCAAGCAGGCGTGACATTTCGCCCGGGTGTGGAGTAAGAATCAACTGTTTAGTTTTCTTACGATTTAAAACAGTTATATCTTCTGACAAAGCATTAAGCCCATCTGCGTCAATAACCAGAGGCAATGAAACGTTCTCAACAAGATTCTGTACTAGAGCGTATGTCCCGGGGCGACAGTCAAGCCCCGGACCAAGAGCAACAGCGGCTTTGCCTACCAGCAATTTTTCAATACCAGGGAAAGCGCTGTTTGTAAGGTGACCGCTACCGGAATCAGAAAGTGGGGAAGTCATCGCCTCAGTTGTTTTTATTTCCAAAATACTATGAATGCTCTCTGCCACTCCAAGGGTGACGAGTCCGGATCCGGCCCTTACAGCACTGTTTGCAGCCAATGCTGCTGCGCCGGTTTTTCCGGTAGAACCGGCAATAATAAGGATATGGCCAAACTGCCCCTTGTGGGCCTGTCGGTCACGCCTATGCAACATTGGCCTCATAGTGTCTTCATTCAAAAAGTCATAACCTGGCGCATCTTCCATAATATTTTGCGGTATCCCGATATCAGCAACCACTAATCTCCCGGTATGTTCGGCGCCAGGAAATAGAACATGTCCTAATTTTGCAAAAGCAAATGTGACAGTTATATAGGCTCTGACTGCGTCTCCCAAGACACGGCCGGTAGTGCCATGTATTCCAGAAGGGATATCAACAGAAACAACCGGGCGACCGGAAGCATTTATCATGTCTATCGCTTCAAGGTAGATTCCGCTGACATCACTCCGCAAACCGGTTCCTAATAATGCGTCTACAATCACATCAGCCTGGAAAATTTCTTCCATATGGAGAGCTGGCAACTGACCTTCACCTGTGCAGTAACTTATAACGGAGTCCGGCAGTTTATCCAGATTTACCGCAGCATCTCCAGTTATCTGCTCACGATCAACAAGTACAATTACCTTTACACTCCACCCCTTTTTTCCAAGCAGTCTGGCAATAACGTGACCATCTCCACCGTTATTCCCCTTTCCAGCCATAACTACACAGCGACCATTCAATCCAAATTCAGCAATAATTTCATCCACGCAGCAACGACCGGCATTTTCCATCAACTGGAGTCCGGGAATGCCCTGTTTTTCAATCGCCTCTTTATCAATTTCCTGCATTGTATGTGCGGTAACTACTCTCATAGTGACTCCAAAACCACCATAGCTATGGCACTGCCGCTGTCATGCGACAGCGACAGATGTATTTTGCCCAGTTGTTTACTATTATAAATTTCAGCTGTTTTTCCGGACAGCTTAAGTTCCGGTTTTCCCAGAGCATCATTGATAACTTCCATGTCAAGCCAGGAAATGCCATCGCGAAGACCGGTTCCGAGAGCTTTCACAAAAGCTTCTTTGGCAGCAAATCGAGCGGACAGACAAGAGGCAGCATCTTTCTTCAATCCACACTTTGAACGTTCTTCCGGTGTCAGGAGTCTTTCGAGGACGCCCAAATTCCCCTCATCCAGAAAGCGCTGAAAACGTTTCACTTCGACAATATCGTTTCCAATTCCGTAGATCATCAGTTCTTGAGTAGTTTAACCATGTCGCTAACCGCCCTGTCCAGTCCGACCAACATGGCACGTGAGATAATCGAATGGCCGATGTTATACTCCTCTATTCCGCCAAGCGCGGCTATTGCCTGAATGTTGAAGTAATTAAGACCGTGTCCGGCGTTGACCCCCAGGCCAATATTTCGAGCCAGCTTGATTGAAGCTTCAATATGTTCAAGCTCATGCTGTACTTTGCCTGTACAAAAGGCTTCGGCATAAGCCCCTGTGTGAATCTCAATGTAATCGGCGTTTACTTCTTTGGATGTATTAACCTGCTCATGATTTGGATCCACAAAAAGGCTTACAACTATCCCTGCATCCTTCAGACTTTTTACAGCCTCAGTAATCATAACCGCGTTAACCACAACATCAAGCCCACCTTCGGTGGTCAACTCCTGACGCTTTTCCGGAACCAGTGTCACCTGTTCAGGCTTGATGGCAATAGCTATTCGAATCATTTCCTGAGTAGCCGCCATCTCAAGATTAAGCCTGGTTTTCACAGTTTTCCGCAGAATTTCCAGATCCCGATCCTGAATGTGACGTCTGTCTTCACGCAGATGAATAGTTATTCCTTCAGCCCCGGCCATCTCACCGATTGCTGCCGCTGCAACTGGATCAGGTTCCATACCGCCACGTGCCTGACGTACAGTGGCAATATGATCTATGTTTAAGCCTAGCTTAGCCATTACTTCTCTCCAATATGCTTCTTGACAAACTCACAGATTTCGTTAGCCCATGAGGTAATCTCATATTTGTCCTGCCCTTCGATCATAACACGCAAAAGCGGTTCAGTACCGGAATATCGAATCAGTACTCTACCTTCGTTGCCCAGTTTAGCTTCTACATCTTTCACTTTTGAAGCAATTTCAGGAATTGTCATTATATCCTTGCGTTCCTTTACCCGGCAGTTAACAAGGACCTGCGGCAGTGCAAT
>CAJBRY010000435.1 GCA_903958085.1 uncultured Geobacteraceae bacterium | reverse complement strand
CATTAGCTCTTCTAAGTAAATCCATTGCCGTGGTATTCCCGTTTGTAATAATCTGTTATGATTACTGTTTTCGGAATATAAGCGGCCGTTTTAAATTCATTGATAAAATCCCATTTTTTTTATTGGCGCTGGCGGCAGGAGTAATGGCCGTATATACCCAGAACAAGGGCAATAATATTAACATGAGCGATCTTCCGGGTGGTACTCCACTGAATGCCCTCTGGACTATGATGCCAGTTTTTGTTTCCTACCTGAAAGATTTGTTCTATCCATTTGATCTAAGTCCATACTATATGGTCAAGATTAGAAAAGCGGTTGACCTGACAGCTATACTTTCGTCTGGTTTTGTTTTTTGCCTGACTCTGTTTGGCATTTTATCGATGAAAGGGTGGCCGAGACTATTTTTTTTTATTTCACTGTTTGTTCTGTCTCTCCTTCCGATAATGCAGATCATTCCTCTTCTTTCTACACTTAAAAATGATCGGTATCTATATTTCCCAATGATTGGCTTTGCGGGAGTTGCAGGAATGCTGCTTACAGAACTGATGCAGGTATCGGTTCGAATTCGTAATCTGACAGTTGTTGTTACAGTTACAGCTTGTTTGGTTCTGGGTTACACAACGTACTACCAGACACTAATTTGGAAAGATAATATTACGTTATGGAGACATGCTCTTAAAAAGGATCAGGACAACATGCTTGCCTGGCTTATGCTGGCCAAAGGGTACACCAAAATGGGCAATTCAAGGGAAGCAGTAACTGCAATAAGAACTTTTTATGCGCTTGAGTCAAAACAAGGCCCGCTTCGAGGTTGCTGGGAAGGAGAATGGTAATGGCATTCAATAATATTAAAACATCTCTAAATTTGCGACCTGAAGAGATTGAAAATGAATCTTTCCGTATTATTGATAGTGAATCAGGTGAACACGGCTGGCCAAGTGTGGAATGGCAGATTGTCCGGCGCGCCATTCACACCAGCGCTGACTTTGAGTATCTACAGTCAATGATTTTTTCAGAAAATGCAGTTGAAAAAGGTATCGAAGCATTGAAACAGGGCGTCGGAATTGTTACAGACACAAACATGGCGCTATCCGGAATAAGCAAGCCGCGTCTGAAAAACTTTGGATGTGTAATATCCTGTCATGTTGCAGATCCAGATGTAATCGAGCGTGCCAAATCAGAGGGAATCACCCGTTCCATAGCTGCTATGCGGAAAGCAATTGCGGATTCAGATAACCGAATCTTCGTTATCGGTAACGCTCCAACTGCTCTCTTTGAGTTGCTCAGGAATATTGAATCTGGTGTAGCCAGGCCGGCGCTGATTATTGGTATTCCAGTCGGTTTCGTTGGGGCAGAGGAAAGTAAAAATGCCTTGGCATCGGATACGCATGACATACCGTTTATAACAAATATCGGACGCAAGGGTGGTTCCAATGTGGCTGCTGCAGTAGTAAATGCGTTGACAATTTTGGCAGCATCATAGCAGTGAAAAGAGAGTTGCGCTCAGGATATACAACTGGTGCCTGCGCTGCTGCAGCTGCCAAGGGTGCGGCACTAATGCTCGTTTGTCAGCGTTTGGTAAACGAAGTTACTATTGATTTGCCTGGAGGTCGTTCGGTATCTTTCCAGCTTCATAATCAGGTTTTCTCTGATGAAGAAGCTTCCTGCCATGTCCTTAAAGATGCCGGTGATGATCCGGATATTACTAACGGTGCAGAGATCAAGGCGACTGTTGCATGGCGACCAGTTTGCATTTCCGTAGAGACACTTAATAACGATAATAAAATTCTCATTTCAGGTGGTATTGGAATTGGTAAAGTCACCAAGCCAGGCTTAGCTATCCCCCCAGGCGAATGGGCTATCAATCCGGTGCCAAGGCAAATGATCAGAGAGGCTGTGGATGCGGTTACTACTGAATTCAAGATAGAACCACATTCAGCGTTAAGTATTGTTCTATCTATACCAGATGGCGAAGAACGGGCAAAAAGAACTCTTAATGCACGCCTTGGTATTATTGGTGGACTCTCAATCCTTGGTACAACAGGTATTGTTCGGCCAATATCAGCAAAAGCCTGGACTGATACTATAGGCGCTGCAGTTGCAGTTGCTAAAGCCTGTAACTGTAAAAATATTGTCTTCTCAACCGGACGAACCAGTGAACTGGCTGCGCAAAAACATTTACCAGACCTTCCAGAGGAGGCTTTCATAATGATGGGCGATCATGTTGCTTTTGCTCTTAAAGCCTCTCTGATTAGCGGATATACACAGCCGATCATCGCCTGTCAGTTTGCTAAAATGCTTAAGATAGCCTGTGGTTATGAAAACACACATGCTGCAGCATCGGCGCTTGATCTTGCAGTATTATACGGATGGGCTGAATCGGCGAAACTTTTGCCGGCGAAGCTTGCTGTAATTTCTCAGGCCAACACTGCCCGTGAAATTGCTGTAACAACCGGCTTTGACGAACAACTTATGAATCTTGTAGCGGATCGCGCAAGACTGGCTGCAGCCAGGCATTCGGATGGCATTCAGATGCAGCCACTACTTTGCGGATACGATAACTCCGTTGTTTTATGGCGATAAGAAATATTTATTGTCTACTTTTGCTTCTGCTCTGTATTATTTCATTTAATACGTCTTTATTAACGGCAAGTGAGAATTGCCCCAAAATCCCTCCTCAAGCTGTAAAACCGACCTTGGGCAGACTCTGCTCCGACTATAATGAGCTAAACATACTTATCCGCGATGGACAAATAAGCAAAACTGAAGCCCGCAAGAGACTAAATGCAAAACTGGCCGAAATTTGCATTGAATATTATCTTTCTTATGGGCTTGATTATACTTCTGAACAGTGGGTCTTTCCTCTTGCAGGGTATAGTTCTAACAATATAGAAAAAGCGAAAAACCACGGCTTTATTAAAAATGGCTATGATTTTTTCAGTGGCAATCGGCACGGTGGACATCCAGCTTATGATATCTATATTCGTGATAAAAATTTGGATAGCCGTGACGACACCAGCAGTAAGCCAGTTTCGGTAATTTCCATGACTGGCGGAATAGTTGTGGCGTCAGAAAAACTTTGGCAGAAGGGAAGTGCACTGAGAGGGGGAAACTATTTGTGGATCTATGACCCGGGAAATAATTTGTTAATATATTACGCTCACAATGAGGAATTGTTTGTCGAACCAGGCACAATCGTGAGACCGGGGGATCTGATCGCTACATTAGGTCGGAGCGGCTTTAATGCCGCAAAAAAACGTTCGCCGACTCATCTGCATTTCAGTGTGCTTAATATTGCAAATGGAAGGTTGAAACCAGTTCCGGTTTATCGCAATCTTAAACGGACCAAGAATTTGCCAGCGTAGAAGGTTGTCGCTTTTGAAAACAGGCTTAAGCGACAAGACGATTCAATCAGACATTTCCTTGAGGCAACGGATAATTTCCACCTGACGCTGGAAGCTGTAACGCGATATCAGTTGCTCCTGATGTTTTTCCGGATTCATCCTCAGTTTATAGCCATAAGGTGAAGTATCTCCCGTAATTTCTACAACAGTAGCAGGAACCTTTATAAGATTCTGTTTCATCAGCACGGGATCAGACAGCATAAACTTTACTGAAACATCGAGTCCTGATTCCAACAGAATATATTCCTCTACTTCAATTGCGAGTCCCTGGGTGGAAATATCCACCAAAATACCTGAAATGTTCTGTCCATCATGCTGAATTGTAGCGCGCACCGGTGGTTCCAGATTTAAGCGTACAGCCGCGCGCTTTTCAGCCAATACCTCTACAAAACAGAGTTTATTTAACGATGCTATGTGCTTTTTTACATTGACATACTGAACGTGAGCTACAATCGGAAAAGGGAAAAGTTTGCAGCGAATCAAGGTATAATGGTCACTGGCAATTGCAACCGCCTGCTGAGGATTTACCTCAACGTCAAGATTGCCACGCTCCACACCAAGAATAGTGGCGGGATAAATAATTGGAAGCCCTTTATAATAGTTGGTCAGGCTCACCTTGGAACCATCTTTGGTAGTATATTTTTCAAGGAAAGTTTTTAGAATTACGGCCTGATCATCATCAAAGGTGGTTTGAATCCGAGTGCTGTAAAGTGATGTGAAGTCCATGACGTTTTGTCCCGATATTCAGAAACGCTAAACTGGCGCATGTTGTAGCATAAATCAAAGTAAAAACCATCAAAAAAAGGTATTAAACTCTGTTGCTTAAGTCTATGTATATGAGAGGATCCTTTACTCCCGCTTCTGAAAAACCTTTCAGGCGTAACCGGCATGAGTCACACTCTCCGCACGATATCCCTTCATTGGTTGGATCATAGCAGGAATGGGTTAAGGAATAATCTACCCCCAACTTAATGCCATGCCTTATGATCTCAGCTTTGGTCATGCTGATTAAAGGTGCGTGAATTTTGAATAGTGAAGTCCCTTCTACTCCTGCCCTGGTAGCCAGATTGGCTGTTTTTTCGAATGCCTCGATGTACTCGGGTCGGCAGTCAGGATAGCCGGAGTAATCGAGGGCGTTGACACCGATGTATATATCTGAGGCACCTAGTACCTCGGCCCAACTAAGGGCAAATGCGAGAAAAATAGTGTTACGCGCCGGGACGTAAGTAACCGGTATCTCGGTTCCGCCCCCCTCTTTTGGGACATCGATGTCAGATGTAAGAGCACTGCCGCCTATGAGACGCAGATCGAAATCAACTACCAGATGTTCCACCGCCCCAATCGTTTTTGCATTCTGGCGAGCGACAGAAAGCTCGAAACTATGTCGCTGACCATAGGAGAAGCTTATTGCGTAGGGAAGAAAACCATCTGCTTTGGCTATCGCAATGCATGTGGTGGAATCAAGTCCGCTACTGTATAGAACAACTGCCTTACGTCGCATGTTTTGGATCTCCGAAGTAAAATTCTGGTGCACTTTATGGATTGCAATTTTACGCGTATCAAGTACAATATGTCCACTTTTCTCATAGTTCTCTGCCGGAAAAAAGTAAAATCATCCCATCGATGAGGTCTGCCGGATAGCAGACCTTTTTAATTTGAGGAAATATGCGACTAAAAGATGATCAGATACGTGGACTGGCAGAAAAGGTTTACAACGATTTAGCGGCAGAGGATTTGATAACATCACGTGGAGAGCGCGGAGCGGTCGTTGCCGGGATTATGCGAGCAATTACAGAGAACTTTGCATCCGAGCAGAAACTGGAGCGGGATGCCGAGAAGTTGCTGGATGAGACCATGTCTGCTATGGGACGAGGCGCGGTCGAAATTGACAGGAGAAGAATGCTGAAAATGATTAAGGATAAGTTAGCCAAGGAACGCAAGATAGTACTCTGAGGAGCCGCCATGTCGTTATCTGAAGACCGTATTTCAACAATTGCTCATGAAATTATCAAGTGCATCTGGAGGGATGATCTTGCAGATGTTTCAGATGACAGTCGTGCTCTTGGCAGAGTCAAGCAGACTCTGGAGAACTTTTTTGGTGCAGTGGATGAAATTGAAGCTGCGGTTAAGACAAAACTGCGTAACAAAGCACCCGGCAGTCGTGATTACGACGTCCTCTATCAAAAGTTTTATCATGATGAAATGGCTCGGAGAAATTTGTGAAAATCGGCAAATGGAGAGTCCTTTCTTTTGTTATGTTTGTGATCCTTTTCGGGTGTGCACCGGTATTGGTTACAAAGGATTATTCGCAGATAGACCCAAAGGTTGAGCGCGATTTTCTATATATAGTCCCGTTTGATGCCACTCTGGTCCCTCCTGATTTTGGGGATCCGATATTTAATCAGTTCGTAGATATTCTTAACGCCAGGCGTAAACAGACAAAGGTCGGCCGGTTTGTTATTCTTAAAGAGGAACTTAAGGAAGTAGATCCATCATGGTTGATGAAGCAGATATATATTTCGGGTGATATATGGGGATATGTTGAACAGTCCGGCTGCTGTTCAACAGAAATGAAGGCTAAGTCAAGAATCTATTTATATGAGCCAGGGCGTAATGCTCCTACATTTGAGGTTTTTGTTCCTGTTGAAGATTATTATGAGCATGATCGCAGCGATACGACTTTTGCAAGGGCGCGTTTGGGCAAGAAGCTTGCGACAGATCTGGCCGAGGCGGTTATCAGAAAGCTGACCCCGTAAGCATAAGGATCTGCAGTTAAGCATGACAAACAAAACTGTTCCGGCCATGAGCTGTTGCTCACGGCTTTTTTTTCGAAAGGTTCATCTAATGTCAATTAGATCAAGGTATATTTTGGCGGTTTTTACTGTAGCTGCTTTATTAACTTTTACAACTCTCTCTTCGCCTGCCGATGATTTTCTGAGTCGGGCTGCCGCACAATACAGAGACAAGGATTTTAATGCCGCTTATGCTTCAGCAGAGAAATCTTCTGATCAAAATTATCGGGCATTTATAAGAGGAATGGCGGCATTTCGTCTGGGAAAGTATAATGATGCTGCTTTACTACTCTCTGAAGCGGAGCAAAAACTGCCTTTGATAGCGGACTATGCGCTACTATATCAAGCAGAATCGCTGCTGAAAATGAAACGATATTCGGAGGCGTCCGCAAAGGCCACTTCAATTATAAAAGCATTTCCGGCATCAAGACTGCTTCGTCGCTCTGAGAAACTAAATGCTGATATTCTTAATGATGCCGGAGATTTTAAGGGAGCGATAAAGTTATATCAGTCCTATATTGAAAAATACCCTTCAGGGGGTGATGCTGTTGATGCCAGTTTTCAGTTGGCTCTTTGCAGGGAATCTACTGGTGATTCAAGTGGAGCATTGCTGATTTACCGTAATATATGGCTAAACAATCCCGCGTCATCTCTTGCTTCCAAATCTCAAGATAGAATCAAGCAGTTGGAGCGTTCAGGTACAAACTTGCGGCCGTACACTGCTGAAGAACTTCTTAAACGTGCTTCAACCCTATATGCACAAAATGAGTTCAGTCTCTCAATAAAAACCATCGAGATGATTTCAGAATCGCAGCCGCAGGGGATTTTGAACCGTATGGATCTACGCGCTGGGATGGCACAATATCGATTAAGGAAGTACAGGCAGGCCGAAAAACAGTTTCTTAAGGCCGCAGCAAGCACACTTTCAGGAGTGCGCTCTGAAGCCCGCTTCTGGCTCGCCAAATCTCTGGACAGGCAGGATGAAAAAGAGCGTGCATTATTGCTGTATCTTGAACTGGCTGAGGAAGGTAAAAAACAGGAGTTTGCCGATGAAGCGTTGGTTGAGGCTGGCGGACTTAAGCGGAGTTTAGGCCAGTATGCAGAGGCTGCAATCTTGTTTGAACGGGCAGCCAGGCTTTCAAACGAGCCGAAGTCTGTAGGAAAATCAAACTGGGACGCCGGTTGGTGCCGTTATCTGGCTGGAGACTTTAAAGCAGCGTCAGATGTTTTTAAAGGTTTGCTTAGCGATGATGCCCAACGTGAAAAGGTTCTGTACTGGTTGGGCAAAGCTCTTGATAAAAGCGGTGATTCTGGGGCTGCCTCCTATTTTTCAGCAATGTTGGCAGAATTTCCGGCAGGTTTTTACTCCACTTGGTATCGTGAACAGAATGGTTTGACCGATTATCGCGAAGTCCTCGGCAACCGAGATGCCATTACAGAACTTCCAGCGTCAAGTGGATATGAAAAACCAAGGCTTCTTGCGTCGCTTGGTCTCGTTGAAGACGCCAGGGTTGAGATAGCAGCAATTCGCAAAAAAAACGGAGAAAAGAAAAGTATGTTTCCTGCACTTGCCAGGATATATCTTGAAATGCGGGATTATGGCTCAGCTATAGCCCTGTTCATGCAAAACAGGCCAATTACATGGGAAAGAGGAAGTTTGCCACTCTGGACTGCTGGTTATCCAAAAGCATATTCGGAGTTTATCAGCCAGAATGCTTCTCTTAACGGATTGTCTGAAGGGTTGGTCTACGCTCTGATTCGTGCTGAGAGTAGTTTCTCTCCTGTTGCAAAATCAAGCGCCGGCGCCGTTGGACTTATGCAGATGATGCCTGCAACGGCCAGGCTGGTTGCACGCGAAAAAGGGGTTTTTGATTCGCAACGTCTGACTGTTCCGGAATACAATATTCAACTTGGCACGAAACACCTGAAGGATCTGATGAAGGAGCATAACGGAGACGTAATTTATATGGTTGCAGCTTACAATGCCGGATCTGGAGCTCTGGAGAGATGGAAAAAGAGTTACAAGGGGTTGAATAAAGACGAGTTTATTGAGAGTATTCCCTACCAGGAAACCAAGGATTACGTTAAAAAGGTTTATGCATCAGCAGCGACTTATCGACAGTTATATGGCCTGAAATAAACGGCTCTATACATAAACGGCAACAACCCGCTCAAGATAAACTGAAAGTTGTTGAATTGCATTGCAAATAGCTCCAGTATCACCGGTCAGTGCCGCATCCTCTATGGTTTCACCCAGCTCTGATATGTCATCGAAACCGTAGCTTCCTCCGGCACCTTTCATTCGATGCCCCAAAGTTCTTATCTCTCCAAATGAGCTGGTTTCCAGTAAAGTACTTATTAAAATACAGTCCTTCTTACGGTTCTCAATGAATTCAGGAACTATAGGTTCCAGCTCGCTTTCTATTTCAATGTAGATGGTATCAGGATATGATTTAGTATTCAATTGCAGTTCTCCCTATTAAAAGTGACGTGAGAGGCAGTCAAGTAGCATCTGCTTCTTAAATGGTTTTGCAATATGATCATCGCAGCCAGCATCAAGACATTTTTGAATATCTGACTCGTATGCATGAGCGGTTAAAGCAATAATACAGGTTTTTTCAAGTCCGGCACGTTCTTCATGTCTACGTATCATTTTTGTGGCAACATAACCATCCATCACCGGCATCTGAATGTCCATAAGAACCAGGTCAAAAGGGGTCGAAGTGTACATGTCCAGGGCTTCCTGGCCATTGTTGGCCTCTTGTATTTCGAGTGGCAGCGATTTGAGGAGCAGTCGCATCAGGGCCTGATTTTCAGACGAATCATCTACAAGCAGCACCCTCCTGATAGCACCTGCTTGGCTCACCACATCTCTTTCTGGCTTATTCTTATCCCTGTTTTTAGAGATTTTGCCGGTCAGTTCTGACTCAACCGTTATGGTTGAAAACTTCACAGTAAAACTGAACGTACTTCCAATGCCTGGAACGCTTTCAACTTTAAAGGTTCCATTCATTGACTCAACCAGTTTTCGGCTTATTGCAAGGCCGAGTCCGCTCCCGCCAAAACGCCTTGTTATGGATGTATCTGCCTGCGAAAAGCTGTCAAAAATCATATCAAGTTTATCAGGATCAATGCCTATGCCTGTGTCTTTGATAGCAAAAGTCACCGGCAACAGCTCATTTACTGCAGGTTCACATGACGTAGAAACTTTTACGGAACCTTCCGCTTCTGTAAATTTAATTGCATTAGCGACCAGATTTACCAGGATTTGCTGAAGCCTCGCCTGGTCTCCGATTACGACATCAGGCATTCGGGCATCGCAGTCAAGTGAAAGGTTTATTTTTTTCCGGTCAGCTGACTGTGAAACCATCTCGATGACCCGCTCCAATGTATTTATGAGGCTGAATGGGCGTTTAAGGATCTCTAGCTGCCCCGCTTCTATTCTGGAAAGATCAATCAGGTCATTTATCAGCAACAGAAGACTGTCACCGGAATGCTGTATCATTCCGATACAACGTCGTTGTTCTTCCTCGAGTTGAGTGGATTCAAGATATTCTGTCCCGCCAATTATTGAGTTAAGTGGTGTGCGCATTTCGTGACTCATGTTTGCTAGAAACTCTGATTTAGCGCGACTCGCTGATTCAGCAAGATCACGTGCGGCACGTAACTCTTCGGTTTTTTTCTGACGTTCGGCAACTTCAGCCCGCAATCCCTCATTTCCGATTGCCAGTTCAGCTGTGCGTGAGGCAACAGCTTCTTCAAGGTTTTTATTGACGTATTCAAGTTCGGTCTGCTTTGCCTGTAATTCATCCTGACTCTTTTTTAGATTCGTGATGTTTTGTGCTGCGCAGATAACCGCCTGAGGGGAGCCGTCCTCGTTTTTCATGACAGCCAACGAAAGAAGAAGTGGAATCTCATTGCCTGACAAGGAGCGGCATTGGCTTTCTATCCCATGAACAAGGCCGTATTCGAGAGACTTTTTGTATGCGGCGTACATTACTGCAGGTGCTTCAGACGAATCAAAAGTATCGGCATTTTTCCCATTAACACCAGTTGAAATGGCTCCAAATAAATCGGAATATGCTTTGTTATAATTCATTACCGTGCCGTTGGGCGATATTACCAACAATACGTCATTCATGGTATTGACAAGCTTCTCCATGAATTCTCGCGATACGGTGCTTTCGCGGAGTTTTTCTGTCATATTGTTGAAGGATTCAGCAAGCTGGCCGATTTCGTCTTGTGTCCTAACATTGATTATAAAATCAAGGTCTCCATGGGTTACGCGTTTTACTCCATCAGAAAGTAATTGTAAGGGGCTGGTAATGGCACTTGCCAGGAGGTAGGCAATCAGTATTCCGCCAAGAATCACACCAACCAGAAACGGCATCAGTTTAACTACCAGACGGTTAATTGAATCTACTATTTTTGACTCGTAAATCCCAATGTGAACACCGCCATCACGACTTGTTCCAGACTTGATAAAAAAATCTTCAAGTTCGATTCCATCGGAACGCCGGAAAATATGTACAGATTGTTCTTTTGTACTATTTTTTACTGCAGCTAAAATTTCTGGAGGGATTGCTTTGGGAAAAGTGTGAGCCTGTATCTGGCCATCGGAGTCAAATATAATTATATATGCAAGGTAATTCTCCGTTTTTATGTAATCAGCAAGATGAGTCTGCAGTAGAGATGTACTTCCAGAAAGATAGGCATCAGCGGAGAGTTCTGTAAAGTGTTTACCAATCGCGATGGCGCGCCCGTCGATTTCTTCTTCAAGGGTCTGATATACTGCTGTTTTCATAAAGTAGCCGAAAACAGCAGTGGTAATAAAAATCATGAAAATGGTTATGCCGATAATTTTTCTTTTCAGATTCATTCGTGTTCCTGACTGTGCATATATGTGCGATGAAGTCTCTGTCTGTGCTGTTTTGATACAGCCAAGAAATGCTACCATGTTTTTAAAATTCTACAAGTGGTTCGGAATCATTTATGTTACCAGCTAAATGTCCAGTTCCTTGAAATGCCGGCATCACTGTGTTACAACCGCACCAATATTAAACTAAAAGGCAATCTATATGGCAGAACAGACTCCCATGATGAGACAATACCTGGAAATCAAGTCTGGTTATCCTGATGCGATCCTTTTCTTTCGCATGGGTGATTTTTACGAAATGTTTCTGGATGATGCCCTGGTTGCCTCCCGAGTTCTGGATATTGCCCTGACTTCACGCAACAAGGGGAGCGGTGATGAAATACCCTTCTGTGGCGTGCCATTTCATTCGGCGGCTCCTTATGTGGCAAAGCTTATTGAAAATGGCTACAAGGTTGCCATCTGCGAGCAGGTTGAAGACCCAAAACAGGCCAAAGGGATTGTGCGGCGTGAAGTAGTGAGGGTCGTTACGCCCGGATTGCTCATAGAATCGGAAAGTCTTGTTCCTGATGAAAATAATTATCTGCTCGCGCTATACGAAGCTCCAGATGCTGTCTGGGGATGTGCCTGGCTGGATGTCTCCACCGGCGAGTTTCGTGCTACCGAGGTAATCGGGGCCACCGCTGCCCTGGCCGAGGCTGTCGGCATAAACCCACGCGAGGTTTTACTGCCAGACTCCGTTGAGATTGAATCCCTCTCACCGGATTTGCGTGCGTTTTTTGGCCAGCGGATTATCTCGCGTTTGCCTGCATGGGTTTATGATCGTGACTATGCAGTGACACTCCTGTGTGCCCATTTTGGAGCAGCATCGCCTGAAACACTCGGCTTGGATTCTGCTCCGACAACTCTTCTAGCCGCCTCTGCTGCGCTATACTATCTCCGCGAAAACCGCAAAAGTGCTCTGCCTCATATTCGCGATATCATTGTTGCCAGGCGAAGTCAGCATCTTGCCCTTGATCCCGCCACCCGTCGCAATCTTGAAATTACTGCAAGCATGGCCGAAGGGAAGCGTACCGGTTCGCTTCTTGGCTGTCTTGATCGAACCGGAACGTCTATGGGAGCTAGGCGCTTAAAGCAGTGGTTAAGCTATCCACTTATAGAGTTGGAGCCGATCAGGCAGCGTCTGGATGCAGTTGAAGAACTGCTGGAGTTACCGGAACTGCGTGACCAGCTGACCGGACTATTAAAAAATATCGCCGATCTGGAACGGCTTAACGGTCGTATCGGCATGGCCAGCGCCGGTGGGCGTGACTTGAGGGCGCTGCATGAGTCGCTGATTCAGCTTCCTCAACTTCTGGAGCGTATGACTGCTTTGCAAGCTTCATTGTTACAGTCACTGCTGGTTGCGATTGATCCTTTAGATGATCTCCGTACTTTGGTAGCTGCCGGTATTGTAGAGGCTCCACCGTTTTCACTTCGAGAGGGCGGAATAATCGCACCAGGCTATAATGGCGAATTAGACGAATTGAGATCCATCAGCAGCGAAGGCAAGGGATTTATAGCCCGTCTTGAGGCTCAGGAACGAACACGTACCGGTATATCAACCCTGAAAATTCGCTATAACAGGGTGTTTGGTTACTCGATTGAAGTAACAAAAAGCAACCTGTCCGCAGTTCCGGCTGATTATATCCGCCGGCAGACTCTTGCAAATGCAGAGCGTTACATAACAGAAGAACTGAAAAATTACGAAGAGAAGGTGCTGGGTGCGGAAGAGCGAATCTGTAACCTGGAGTTCACCCTGTTTCAGGAAATTCGCGAGCTGGTTGCAGCTCAGGCGGAGCGAATTGCTCGCACAGCGGATGGTCTGGCAATTCTTGACGTACTGCTATCGTTGGCTACAGTGGCTGGAGAGCGTAATTACTGTAAACCGAAGGTCGATGATTCGGATAAAATTGATATCCGTGACGGTCGTCATCCGGTGATTGAGTCGATGAAGCTTGGTGAGCGTTTTGTCCCGAACGATACCCTTCTGGATTCTGAGCATAACCAGCTTCTGATGATTACAGGGCCAAATATGGCCGGTAAATCGACGTATATGCGTCAGGTTGCGCTGATAACCCTGATGGCTCAGGCGGGAAGCTTCGTTCCGGCTACGGAAGCCCACATCGGAATTGCCGATCGTATTTTTACCAGAGTAGGAGCAGGCGACAACCTGGCCCGTGGGCAGTCCACCTTTATGCTGGAGATGATGGAGGCGGCCGGGATTCTCCGCAATGCAACTCCGAAAAGCCTTATTATCATGGACGAAATTGGTCGCGGCACGTCAACTTTTGATGGTGTTTCAATCGCCTGGGCGGTAGCTGAATATATCCATGACATCCCCACTTGCCGCAGTCGCACGCTTTTTGCGACTCATTATCATGAGCTTACCGAGTTGGCTGTTACCCGGGAACGGATCAAGAACTTTACCGTTGCGGTGCGTGAATGGAATGATCAGATCATCTTTCTACGTACCATCATTCCAGGTGGAGCATCTCATTCATACGGCATTCAGGTTGCCCGTCTTGCCGGTATGCCGTCAGATGTTATCGAGCGCGCTAAAGAAATTCTGAGAAATCTTGAAAATGGTGAATTTGAAGAGGGGGCACCTCGCCTTGCCAAGAGCAGTAAAAAATCGCAAAGCGAGCCCTCTGCTCAGTACTCACTGTTTGAAACAACTGAAGATCAATTACGTCATCGTCTGAAGAAGCTCAATATTGCCACTTTGACTCCGCTTGAAGCTCTTAATCTGCTGGATGATCTGAAGCGGATGGTCTGATTGCTGGCAATTATTCGGGTAGTACTAAACAATTTGTGAGGGGGGGAACGCCATGCCGGAAAATTTGCTCATACCATCAGTTGACCTGAGAATTGGTTCTTTGGAGGAGTATAACCGCAGACAAAAAGAGAAGGCCGCGTTGCATCATAAAAAGCCCAAGCCTCGGCCCTGCATTACGATATCACGTGAATTTGGCTGTGAGGGTTATCCGATTGCTGAACGGCTTCGCGAACTAATGATGCAGAAAACCGGCGATGAGTGGGTTCTTATAGATCAGGCTGTACTTGAGGAGGTCTCAAAAAGGCATAATATCTCTGAGGAAATTTTGCAGACTCTGGGTGAGAACAACAGCATCATGAACGAAGTACTCGCAACTTTTTCTCCGCGATGGAAAAGTGACCACGACTATTTCAGGCTTCTTTCCCGTCACATTGTGGCGCTGGCGGAGCAGGGTAACGTTATAATCTCAGAGTTGGGTGGTGCCGTTATCACAAGACATATTGAGCATTCCTACAATTTCAGGATATTTGGTTCGGAGGCATTCAAAATAAGAACGCTTGCCGATCGTTTAAGTCTCGAACCTGAAGCTGCTGAAAAACTGATGCATCGTCAACAAAAGGCTCGTGATCATTTCAATAAAGATTTTCTCAATCAGGATGGGCACGATCTTTCCCTCTACCACATTTTATTTAACAATGACCGAACTGCAGCAGGTGGGATAGCTCATACCATTGCTGATTTCGTACTTGGCAAGTATGCCGGATAGTGGTCATTCATGCATTAAAGTTGCCGTCAGCGCCTGTTTGTTGGGCGAGCATGTCCGCTATGATGGTGGGCATAAGCACGATCCCAATATCACCGAAATGATGGGGATATCTTTTAGCTTGGTGCCGTTCTGTCCCGAGGTTGAATGTGGACTTTCAATTCCCAGGGAGACAATGCGGCTTGAGGGTGATCCTGCCGCTCCGCGACTTATGACCATTCAGACACCGGATGATAAGACAGAACAGATGCTGACATATTGTTCGAAAAAAGTCAGAGAGCTTGAGGCTGAAAATATCAGCGCATTTATTTTCAAGGAGCGTTCGCCCAGTTGTGCGTTGAATGCCGCACCGCTTTATGAAAGCAAAAGTTGTGCGGAGTCTACGAGAGGACTGTTTGCTGGAGAGGTCGTCAGATATTTCCCTTTTATGCCTGTTGAGGAGGCTGAGCCACTAAATAACTCTGAAATTCGTGAAGAGTTTATCAATCGGGTTGCTGACTATTACGAAAAAGGTAAAGTCTTCTGAATGAAGTATCATCCAAAATATGCACTATTGAAGGCTTCATAAATAAGCTGAAATCTCCTTGACAAAAACATGGTCGCTTATTACCTTCGTTTTGTTAGCACTCATCTGTAGCGAGTGCTATTTTTTTGAGGTCATGGCATGGATATCGAGCTTTCAAACCGCAGCAGACAGATACTAGAAGCGATTGTGGAAGATTATATTGCAACCGCTGAACCGGTAGGGAGCAGTGCTGTTGCACGTCGCCACGCATTGACTCTGTCGTCTGCAACCGTGCGTAATGTCATGGCTAATCTGGAAGAGTTGGGACTGCTGACTTCACCGCATACCTCTGCGGGCCGGATTCCGACGGAAAAGGCCTACCGTTTCTACGTAGATTCTCTGGTTGCTCTGCGGCAGGTCAGTCGGGATGAAAAGCGCCAGATTGTAAGTCATTGCCGTCAGGCCGGAGTAGGATTATCAGGCATTTTGAAAGAAACCAGTCGCACTTTATCCCAGCTTTCCAACTACATGGGTATTGTTGTCGCTCCTAGTTTTACTGCTGATGTATTTCGGCATATTGAATTTATCCGTATAGGGCAACGTAAAATCCTCGCAATTCTGGTTTCTAGCAAAGGAGCGGTTCAGAACCGCCTTATTGAGACTGAAGACGACTATGCTTTGGAAGATCTTGTCAGGATGGGCAACTATCTTAATGCCAGAATGCAGGGCCTGACGATCACGCAGGTTCGTGAGCTTATTCTGGAGGACATGAAATCAGAGAAGGCTCAGTATGACGAGCTTCTCTCACGTGCTCTTAAGATAAGTGAACAGGCTGTCAGACCTGAAGGTGACGAAATTTTTGTTGAGGGGCAGGCTCGTATTCTTGATCAGCCAGAGTTCAGTGATGCGGGTCGAATGAAGGAAATCTACCAGGCATTCGAGCAAAAAGGGTTGCTGGTTCAGTTGCTTTCACGTTGTATGAAGGCAGATGGGGTACAAATTTATATCGGTTCTGAAACTTCGTTGAGTCAGTCGGCCGGCATCAGTCTTATAACTTCCAGATTTGTTACAAGCAGCAATACTGTTGGCATGCTTGGAGTAATCGGCCCGACCCGCATGGGTTATTCAAGCGTAATTCCTATTGTGGATTACACTGCGCGTATGGTCAGCAGGCTGTTGAGTGAAAATTAATAATTTATAGTCAAAGGGATACAAAATGAAACCACAGGATACGGTAGAAATTTCGGAAGAAGCCACTGCAGAAGGCGAAAACGCTTCTGTGTGCAGTGCCAATGAATCTGAGTCGTCACTTGAGGAACAATTGTCGGCAAAAGATAAAGAGGCTCGCGAAAATTGGGATCGTTTTTTGAGGGAGAGGGCAGACCTTGAAAATTATCGCAAAAGGGTAGGGCGCGAAAAAGAAGAGTTACTTAATTATGGAAACAAGTCTTTGCTGGAAGAAATTCTGCCGGTTATCGACAATCTGGAACGGGCTCTCGCTCATGTTTCTGATGATGGTCAGGGTGCTGTAGCAGAGGGAATTCGCATGACTCATGCCATGTTGCTAACGGCACTGAAAAAGTTCAATGTTACGCCGATTGTCTCTGTCGGGGCTCCATTTGATTCTGCTTTTCATCAGGCGATGGCGCAGATCCCTTCTGACAAGCACGAACCTAATACAGTTGTTGAAGAGTACCAGAAAGGATATATGCTCAAAGAACGTTTGCTGCGCCCATCTATGGTGTCTGTGGCAACAGCAGTAAAATAATTTATTTCAAGACCTTGTTTTTTTATAAATCGATGAATATCTTGCAGAAAGCGTATCAAAAAAGGAGGACTATAAGTTATGAGTAAAGTAATCGGAATTGACCTGGGAACAACCAACTCTTGTGTTTCAATTATGGAGGGTGGTGAGCCGGTCGTTATTGCCAACTCCGAAGGTGGTCGCACCACACCTTCAATGGTTGCTATTTCTGACAGCGGTGAGCGTCTGGTAGGTCAGCAGGCAAAGCGTCAGGCTGTAACTAATCCGGAAAACACGCTTTACGCGATCAAGCGTTTAATAGGCCGGAAGTTTGATTCGGAAGCGGTTAGGAAGGATATTGCCGTCTCCCCGTTCAAAATTGTCAAAGCCGATAACGGTGATGCCTGGGTTGAAGTTAGAGATAAGCGTTATTCAGCTCCTGAAATTTCGGCGATGATCCTTCAGAAGATGAAGAAAACTGCTGAAGATTATCTTGGAGCAACGGTCTCAGATGCCGTTATAACCGTTCCTGCATATTTTGACGATTCACAGCGTCAGGCAACCAAAGACGCCGGAAAGATCGCCGGTCTGAT
>CAJBRY010000434.1 GCA_903958085.1 uncultured Geobacteraceae bacterium | reverse complement strand
CTATGAGTTCCAGAGTGCCGGCCAACTGCTTGAACGCGTGACGCAGAATTCTATGGAGCATCCCCCTCTTAAGAGAGCGAAGATGAGCAATATTGCACAATGTTCGCCCTTCCGTCATCTTACATGTGGTAGAAAACAGCTCCTTGGTCAGTTCCTCAAGCAACTCTTCATCATCGCCAAGAATTGTAGCTGTAGCGGAAAGGGATGAGCGAATATCAGGATTGTATGCTTTCAGAATAGGCAGCAATTCATTACGAATGCGATTGCGTAGAAATTTAGGATCACCGTTGCTTGAATCATCTCGCCAATTAAGACCGCAAGAACGTAAATACTGCTCAATTTCATAACGTGAAACGTCCAGTAATGGACGGAGATAGTCGCGATCGTTTTTATAGGACATTCCAGACAGGCCGCTCATGCCGGATCCCCGCAACAGTCGCATCAAAACGGTTTCGGCCTGATCATCTGCGTGATGTGCCAGTATTACAGTTTTTGCACCATATTTTTCTCTTATCTCATCAAAAAAATCAATGCGTGTGCGACGCCCGGCATCCTCAAGGTTTAATTGTCTTTCTGCAGCTACCCTCTTTACGTCAACTCGTCTTGATTCAAACGGAATCTTGTAACTGGCAGCCAATTCACGACAAAATTGCTCGTCAGCATCAGATTCTGCGGCACGCAGACAATGATTCAAATGAGCAACGATCAGTTTGAGATTATATTCAGGAAGTTTAGTTAGAATATCAAGAAGTGCTGTGGAGTCTGCTCCGCCGGAAACACCCACAACCAAGGTATCTGAAGGTCTGAATAGCTGTTTTTTGTTGATGGTGTTTGCGACACGAAATAATAGTTCAACTTCGAATGTCACTTTTTTGTTCCAAAAACTACGCTCAATAGAAAGCTGAACAGGCTGTATAGGAGAGCAGCAACAAAGGCGACTCCAAAACCGGAAACGTGAAAGCCGGGAACCATATATGCCGCCAGAGCAAACATCATGGCGTTGATGACGAGAGTAAACAGCCCAAGCGTAATCATTGTAACCGGCAAAGTCAGCAGAATAATGACAGGACGCAGAAAAACGTTAAGCAAACCGAGTGCAAGAGTTGCCAGGAGTAGATCCTGAAAATGGTCAATATGAATGCCTGGAACCAACTTCATTACAAAAAAAAGGGCAAATGAATTCAACGCCCACTTTAATATAAGACGTGTCATAGCCACCTCTTTCTTCTAAAATAGATCACCATAAAGAGAGCTACAGATATCATCACTCCCCACAGAAAGAAGTAACCGTTCTTCCACTCCAGTTCAGGAAAGTGTTTAAAATTCATACCGTAAACCCCGACCAGGAATGTCAGTGGCATAAAAATAGTGCCAATAACTGTCAGAAATTTCATCACCTCGTTAGTCCTGTTACTTATGTTGGAGAGGTAAAGGTCCAGCATTCCGGAAAGGAGGTCGCGATAAGTTTCAACCGTATCTATAACCTGAACTGTGTGATCGTAAACATCCCTGAAGTAAAGGCGGGTTGAAGCATGAAGCAGATGACTGTCTCCCCGTTCAAGAAAAGATATTGCTTCGCGCAGCGGCCACACGGTTTTACGGAGAAAAATAATTTCCTTTTTCATGGCATTGATTCTGTGGAGTGCCTTTTGATCGGGAGTCAGCGCCAACTCCTCCTCGACATCGACAATACGTTCACCAAAGCCCTCAAGTATGCTGAAGTATCCGTCTACAATTGCATCTATCAGAGAATATGCAAGATAATCCGCTCCCATGCTGCGAATCTTTCCTTTTCCGTTTCGGATACGATCTCTTACCGGATCAAAGACATCACCCGCCATTCCCTCCTGAAAAGTAAATATATAGTCTGATCCAAGAATTATGCTGAGCT
>CAJBRY010000433.1 GCA_903958085.1 uncultured Geobacteraceae bacterium | reverse complement strand
GCCGGGAATAAATTAAAACGCCCCGCAACTCGAATAGAGATGCGGGGCGTTCTGCGTTAAAATAATTCTTAATTATTTTGCGGGTCTATCATACAAAGTCGGTTTGTAAACTTTCAAAAACGGTATTTAACACTGAGTTCAAAACCGTTTTGCCTGACAGATGGAATAAAAGTTAAGGCAGCATCGCCTTGATTCGAGTGATATTTAACTACTGATTTTCCTACAAAATATCCTAATGCCGCACCTAAAAAAACATCCGAACCCCAGTGCTTGTCGTCGTAAACACGGGAGATGCCTACAAATGAAGCCAGCCCGTAGGCTATTGGAGCAAGATACCGGATGTTGCTGTACTCCTCGACAATAACGGATGCCAGAGAAAAGGCCGTTTGAGTGTGCGCGGAAGGAAAGGCAGAATTCAGATTTCTTATTCCAGGTCCGTCCCAGACAGTGGAGGCTTCACCAGTAAATGGTCGGGGACGTTGGGTCGCAAGCTTTAAGGTCATAGTGAGGGCACCGCTTATAGCAACACTTTCCAATGCCAGTAGGGATGTTCGCCGAGCCTTTGAGTCATAATTTGCGTTGGCATACAGATAATATATGCCTAGTGAAGGTACAGAGTAAACAGGGTTGCCGAGAACCTCTCCAATTTTTGAGGTATTATCTAGAAAAGGACTTCTATTTTTCTGTGTCGTCTTCCTTATTTCGGAATCAGCAAAATATATTCCGGTCGTTGCCCCAAAAACCAATCCGGCTTTCAACCAATCCGTACTATCCCAATTTACAGGCGATACCAGTATTTTACCGCTATCTACAACGCACTCTTTCAAGTATTCGAAGGTGAACCTATCCGGCATTCTAACTGTTTTCAGAGTCGCTGGGATCTCCGCCAAAAAATCAGAATTTTCTTCTGCCGCAAGAGATGTCGTGGCCAGAATGACTGAGAATAGGAGCGAACAAAAGTAAATACTCAAGCAACTTTTGTATTTAACAGTACAAGAAAAAGAGGCCTCCAGAAACAGCTGCTGCTTACTCTTCTTCATCGCAATGTTTTATCAATTCTTTTAAGAATAAGAGAATTCACTACGACTGAAACCGACGAAAAAGCCATAGCCAGACCGGCGTATTCCGGTTTGAGAAAAATTCCCTGGCCGGCCAGAAGGCCGGCCGCGAGAGGAATGCCAAGCATATTGTAAAAGAGCGCCCAAAACAGGTTCTGCTTAACCTTCCTCAGTGTAGCCCTGCCTATTAGAATAGCTCTGACTGCATCCATGAGGTCGCCACGCATAAGGACAATATCGCCTGCCTCTTTGGCAACATCGGTTCCTCCGCCTATGGCAATTCCAACCTGAGCCTGGGCAAGCGCTGGTGCGTCATTAATTCCGTCTCCTACCATGCCAACAATCATGCCACGATTTTGGTACTCTCTCACCAGATCCCGTTTTCGCTCCGGCATAACTTCAGCTTCAAAGCTATCTACGCCCGCCTGTTTTGCCACAATGGCAGCGACATCTGCATGATCTCCAGTAATCATACATGTTTTAATGCCCATATTTCGCAAATCCGCAATTGCTTTGGCTGAACCAGACTTAATTGTATCTGCAAAAGCAGCCACGCCAACCAGAGCATTTCCGGCCGCGACATAAACAAGTGATTTGCCCGCCTCGCTCAACTCGGAGCATCTTTTTGCTAACGGAGTCAGGGCCACTCCCATCTCCAGCATCAGGCGTTCGTTGCCAACCGACAATTGAAAACCTTCATATCTGCAGGATATTCCTAAACCACCACGCTCATCAAACTCATCGGCCCTGCCCGGAGTAATTCCTGCCTCAATCGCAGCAGCTAATGCGGCCTGTGCGAGCGGATGCGTAGAATATGCTTCCGCTGTGGCCAGACATTCTAGCAACCTCATCGGATCAACACTACGCGAAGCCGGCACAAGATCAGTCATCGCCGGTATTCCAATAGTGATTGTGCCGGTCTTGTCGAGCAGAAGAATATTAAGTCTGGAAATTATCTCAAGTGCAGAACCTTTTTTTACCAGTATTCCGCGAGCAAGAGCAATGCCGCTTCCAACCATTATTGCCGTCGGAGTTGCCAACCCCATAGCGCATGGGCAGGCTATCACCAACACTGCAATTGCATAACGAAAGGCCGTAAGAAAATCGGAATTAAGAAACAAATACCAGCAAACAAAAGTAACAAAGGAGAGCAGCATAACAATCGGCACAAACCAGGACGAGACAACATCGGCAAATTTTTGAATCGGTGCTCTGTCGGCCTGCGCATCGCGAACCATTTTTACAATTTGCGCCAGTAGCGTTGCCTCACCGATTCTTGTCGCCCGTATCCGCATAACCCCATTTGTGCTTATTGTAGAGCCCGAAACTGAATCCCCCGGTTTCTTAAACACAGGCAACGATTCGCCGGTAAGCATGCTTTCGTTGACAGCTCCACTTCCTTCAAGAACTTCACCATCTACCGGAATTATTTCACCGGCAAGAACAAGCACGACATCTCCTATCCTTACGACAGAAACAGGTACATCTCTTTCTCCCTCTTCAGTGAGCAGACGCGCCTTATCCGCCTGAAGGTGCAGCAGTTTTTTTAGTGCTTCACCTGCTTTACCCCGTGCGCGTGCCTCAAGATATTTGCCAAGACGTATAAATGCAATAAGCATGACTGACGTTTCGAAAAACATTACTCGATGCGGACCAAGCAAGCCAAAAAAAGCAGCAAGCGAATAAAAGTAGGCGGCTGAAGTGCCAAGGGCAACAAGAACATCCATGTTGGCGCTACGGTTTTTTATTGCACTCCAGGCGCCACGATAGAAAACAAGTCCAGCTGAAAACTGTACCGTAGTTGCGAGGATCAGATTTAGCTGCATTGCGGCACTATTTGAGTGAAGTTTCATAGTGAACATAATTGGTAACGAAGCAAGAATTGAAAAAATAAACCAGTTGAACTGGGAACGCAGATCATCGTCCTTAACGGATTCAGACCTGTTAAGTTCAACTGGCGTGTAGCCTGCGGAATGCACTATACGGAAAATATCTGCAGGGCCCAACTGTTGGGGGTTAAAGCGCACAAAAACGGTTTCAGTGGCAAGATTAACAATAGCTGAAGTAATGCCTGATTCTTCCAGCAGTTTGATTTCAAGTGTGTTGACGCAGGAAGCACAATGGAGGCCACGCACACCAAAGGTCAATTCACTTCCAGGTTCTTCGGGAGCTGCCCCGGTTATTGAAAAACCGTTTTTACTCATAAATTGCTACCTCTGTCTGAAATGCCCGCGAACAAAGTGGCCCCATGTGATTTTTATAGCCGATGCAATTGGCAGTGCCAACAAAATACCCCAGAAACCGAGCATTTCACCAAGAGCCATGACCATAATTATTGTAACCAGCGGGTTCAGATTCATCGACTCTTTAAACACTAGAGGTTTAATTACATAACCCTCAACGAAATAGATCACCCCGAATGCAAGCGTAGTCTGCCAGAGCAGCGAAGCGGACTGAAACTTGAACCATGCAAAAAAGAGTGCTGGCAATGTCGCAATAATCACTCCAATAAACGGCAGGATAGAAGCTGCTCCAGCAAAAAAACCACAGAAAATCGGATGCGGAACATCAAGAACAAAAAGCGCTGTAACAGAAAGCATGGCCACAATTATTGATACCGCCACCTGTCCGCGAAGATACCCCCCTATGCTGCTGTTGACTTCATTGGCAATATCTACGATCTGGTCACGACGACTATCAGGAAGCCAGGAAATCAGGGTATCTATTACAATCTGCTTGT
The DNA here is from genome assembly GCA_903958085.1 of uncultured Geobacteraceae bacterium. GTDB lineage: Bacteria > Desulfobacterota > Desulfuromonadia > Geobacterales > Pseudopelobacteraceae > JACRCG01. Next base: position 21,115 of record CAJBRY010000433.1, on the reverse strand, counting down.
AGTAGAGCATGAAAAATACAAGAATTGGCGAAAGTATGACGTTAAAAAGATTGAAGAAAATACTGGTTCCAAAGTGGTATGCCCAGAAACCGGTTTTTTCGGCAGCCTTGTCGATATTGCCCGACGCCTTATCCAACAGCCATTGAATTTCGACACTGCCATAACGGTCCGGGAGTCGGGCTTTCCATTCCATGACAACCTGCTGGATTTTTATGATATAGGTCGGCAGGTCCAAAGCAAAAGAATTCCAGCTTATAGTTATCGCGGGGACTATGAATGTAAGGAAAAAAACCGTCGAAATCCCTAGAATGACGTACAAAAGCGTAAGAGCGTAAATACGCTTCATACCACGCTGAACAGCCTTAACTAAAAGAGGGTCTAAAAGGTAGGCGATAACCCAGGAGAGGAGAAAACATGAGATAGTATGTTGCAGTGCATAACCGAGAGCGGCAAGCATACAGAAAAGTAGAATAGTGGCAATAAATTTGCCGTAATCATTCCTCGGCGTATGAGCATGGTGAGTATGTTCCATCTCCCCCCCCCTAGGCGTGTTTAACGCCCCCTTGAACAGCATCCGCCGTAAACAGGTTGTTTTCTTCCATCCAGTTTTTTAGGCGTTTTGAAAGAAACTGATCTTTAAGCAAGACAAAACGTTCCTCTTCATGCGGATAGAATGAGATAATGTCCTCGATCTTGCCGTACGGTTTTACCCCTGACAATGAGGAATTCAGCATGCTTCTAAGCTCCGGGTCAGATATTCCTGCTACAAATTCAGTTACAATTTTTCTTTCACTTAAATAGTCAAAAGGTGGAATTTCTAAAAAACGCTCGCCATTATTTTCAAGTTGCTGACGAACCTCATTATTCTCCGTTAAAAACGGAATATAGAATATTTCACCTGTAAGTCTGTCCAGAAAATATGCTCTATCAGTCTGTCCATTGGTAAAAGCGCCGAGCAGATCTTCCCAGGATATTTCTACACTATGAATCGTTCCCATCATTTCTCCTTAAAATTACAAATCGTAAACTAAGTTCTTCTTGTTGACTTTTTACTCTTTATCGAAGCACAATCCGCCACATGAGAGTTGTTTTTATAGCGGATGCCCACCTTGTTTCACCTGAAGATGCCAATTACCGACTGCTGGTTCGTTTTCTAAACGAATTGGAGGGGGAGGTGGACGCTCTTTATATTATGGGTGATCTCTTCGATTTCTGGCTTGGTTTCCCGTCAAACCCCTTCAGACAGTACGACGCAATACTAAATGCTCTGGAAAATCTGGTGCTGCACGGTTGCAGACTGGTATATTTTGAGGGAAATCACGATTTTCATCTTGGCACAATATTCTCACATCGACTTAAGGCAGAGATCCACACCGGACCAGCCATTGAAACCTTGCAAGGCAAGCGATTGTACCTCTGTCATGGCGATCAGATTAATAAAGATGATTACCTCTACCGACTGTTGCGGTATGTACTTAGAGCGCCTCCTGCTACTGCCTGTCTCAGATTTTTACCGCCATCCTGGGCTGAAAAGATCAGAGTACTGCTACAGAAAGACAGCAAGTCCGGTTACATGAACAAGAAATGTCGCTGGGACTATCGTCAGATTCTTACTGACTTTGCTAAATTTATGTATATAAAAAAAATTGACGGACTCGTAACCGGCCACTTCCATATTGCTATAAACGAAAAACTCCCGGAGTCAGCATTTGCGATTCTGTCCCTTGGTGATTGGATGACTCAGTTTACCTACGGTGAAATGGAGGAGGGAGAACTGCGGTTAAAAAGCTACTCTCCCCGACTTACTGCTCCCTGAAGAACTCTTCTAATGCCTGTTCTCCAACCTGTGAGGCCTTTACCTTCCACTTGTCCGGATTTATTACAAGAGCAACCAGTGCTATGCGCGGGTTCTGTATTGGAGCAAAGGCTGCAAACCATGAATAATGACCCTTCGGATCAGTGCCGTTTATAGATCCTGTCTTTGCTGCTATCGAAATATCCAGTAAAGGGCGTCCGCGTCGATCGTGAAAAGCTTTACGGGATGTGCCTGTAAGAACCGTGCTTGAGAGCATTCGAGTCAAGGATGCAGACGTTTCCGGCGTAACCAGCTGTCTGATTTCACGCGGCGCAAAGACCTCCTTCTCAACCCCGTGATCATCAAGGATGCTGCCGGTCAGACTAGGTGCCATCATTTTTCCACCATTGGCTATAGCTGACATGATAACGGCAGCATGCAGGGGAGAAATTTTGACATCATGATCCAGTCCTGCACCCATCAACCTCAGATCATTACTGCTGGCAGGTTCGGCGGCCTGACTCGGCTTAGCTGGAATTCCAGGCAAAAGCTGCTGATTGAATCCAAAGCGTGAGACAGACTCCATTACTGAAGACTTGCCGGCAATATCACTTGCCACACGCCCATAAACCGGATTTATCGACTTTCCCATAGCGTACGTGACATCCATACGGTTGTTTCTGCCACGAGGGCTGACATCCCAGTAACGCGGATTTTCGGAATAGGAGTTGCCACGGAATTCTACAACCGACTCTGGAGTGATTTTGTGGCTTTCAAGCGCAGCGGACGCAGTGATAATTTTAAATAGTGAAGCCATCGGGTATAGTTCGTAAACTGAACGTTTTGCCCAGGCAGGATCAACCGAAGAGTAGGAAGTCATTCCGAGAATTCGGCCAGAAGCCGGCTCTATGGCAACAAAAACGCCATATGGAACATTATTCTTCTCAAGATATGTATAAACTCTGCGTTGTAATTCTCCATGAATTGTGTAGACATGCTCCAGTCCTTCAGGGGTTCGTGCTGACACTCGAGGCCCGTTAAGTTCTGCCGATTGCAGCATCTCCCCGGCAATCTCAAAGCGGCCGGTCGACACCTTTTCTTTTGCGGCTTCAGCCTGTTTTGGAGCGTCTACAGTCAGGGACGCAACCCAAATACGAATTTTAGAAACTGCAGGTATTGCCTGACGGAGTGCCAACACGCATAGCGGAGCCAAAGCAAGCACAATGGCAATAAACAACAGCGTCAACTTTAGCTGCTGGAGACGTTTACCTGTTGGCATTGATAGCTTTGATAGAATTGGTTCTGCGGGCGGTGTAAGGCGCCTGTTTTTAGAACTGCGGCTGAAAAAACCTAAGCCGGAAGACGATTTTTTCTGAGTTAAATTTTTGAAATCCTGCATGATGTCCCGAAAAGAGTTTGTTTTCTCGTACTATATGTTCAAGAATTGTAAGTTGTCAACGAAACCCGGCTCTTTGTAATATAAAATCGAGTTTTCAAAACGAATTGAGGCGGTGAATAAATGCCATCAGCAGGCCATAGTGATGATGGTCAAACAGTAGCGAAATTCGCGGTAGATCAGCCAGATCAGGCTCATCATTCTCTTCAGGAAATGCCTCGCAGCAATGAATTCGGTCGCCATTTTTGATAAGTTCCGGAAATTCGCTTGTCAAAACCGCGATCTGTTCATCCGAAAGCGGCTTCAAAAGACGAATTATCAAACGGTTTTCAATGAATCGGAGAGAATGATAATTACTGTAAAATGTGTTTATTACTTCAAGTGCCTCGTCTTCGTTTTTTGTAATGGTAAAAAGCGAAAAATCCTCCCCTGAAATAAAGCCGTTCACAAGAAGACTCTCTTTTACAAATTCAATGAAATTTTCCCAGTATCCTTCCAGATCATCCATGAGAATCAACGGTTTGGGTGATGTTTTGCCAGTCTGAATAAGCGTAAAAACCTCCATTGCCTCATCCAGTGTACCAAAACCTCCTGGAAAAACTACAATTGCATCTGATTCTTTGACAAAAGCGACTTTGCGATTAAAAAAGTATTTGTATGTAACAAGGCGAGGATTGCGGTACATGACCGGATTCGGTTTCTGCTCGAATGGAAGACGGATATTTACGGCGAAAGAGTTCTCGCTCCCTGCTCCTTCGTTGCCAGCCTGCATGATACCAGGCCCACCCCCGGTAATTACCATGTAGTTGTTTTCAGCCAGACTGCGGCTGAAACGTACGCATTTCTGATACATTTCATCGGTTTCTTCAGTGCGTGCCGATCCGAATATGGTAACTTTCTTGCGGTGACGATAAGGGCCGAAGACCTTTGCGGTATAACGCATTTCCCGCAAAGTCCGGTTTATCAGTTTCAGGTCCGCCAGATAGTCGACATTCTGACCGATTTTAAGTATAGCCAGTATCATCTCTTTAATTACAGCAGGGTGATGGATGCCGCCTGACTCTTCAAGCAACCTGTTTACGGTATGATCAATCGGTTCGTTGCTTTTAGAGAAACTTAATTCCATAATAATCAAACCTTTTTGGAGATAATCAGATGTCTGCGATTCTTTTTGGCGGGGCACAATAGCACAGCAGGTTCTGTAAAGCAAATGCCAGTTGGTTTTGTTCAGGCAACAGTATGTAACAGTAGTGGTGCCTTGCGATGATTTTTTTCGATTGGCTTCATCTTTTATCGAATACAGGTCATATTTTCTGCTGTAAACAAAAAAATCCGCATCTGCAGAAGCAGTCTGCGGACTCTTGGAATGTCAAAGTCGGAGGAATTTTTATATCGACATTGTTTCAGGCAATGTGTTGGCGTTTTTTCAAAATAAAGCCGAGCAGAAATGCAAAAGCAAGAGTAATAAAGCCACCCACAATACCGGAAAGAGTCGTACCAAGCTTGCTTTCATCTTCTTGCCTAGACTCTTCCTTCACTCTAGTTGCATTATGTGAGACCGCTGCTTCAGCAGGTTTTAATTCGTCTTTTTTTGCTGCTTCAGGTTTTTTGAATGAGTAGTCAGGCAAAAACGCCAGTTTTTCCTGTAGTGTGGCCAATGCTGAATGCAAACCGGCTTTTTGCCCCTCAATTTCACCTTTTCCGGTCACTTTTTCTATAGACCATTCAAGGCCATCCGGGTGTTCCGAAGCAAACCATGAAATATAGCCTCCAGTTAAAACAGTGACAGCTACGAAACCAATTATGATGGGACGAATTGAAAAATTGCCTGCCGGTTTTGAACCGATGGCGTTCTGAAGAATCTCCGGTCGAGCCTTGTAAACGAATGATACAACTGATGCGGTTACGAGACCTTCTACGATGCCGATGCCGAGATGAATAGGTTGCATAAGTGTTACAAAGGTTTTGAACGGCAGCGAAGATATGCCGGAGGCTACTGTTTCAAGCACAACTCCGAAAGCGCCAAGCTGAAGACCGACTACAGCACCGATCATTGAACCGACGGCGATTTTGCCCGGAGTAGGGCTGCTGCCAACTATCTTACTGTAAATCAGGGGATAGGCAATAAATGCCGGAAATATCCCCAGATTAAAGATGTTACAACCAAGAGCCAGCAGGCCACCATCAGCAAAAAAGAGTGCCTGTACGGATAGAACGGAGGCAATGGAGAGAAAGGCGGCATATGGCCCCAAAAGGATGGATAATATTAGGCCGCCGCCGAGGTGACCACTCGAACCGGTGGCCGGAATGGTGAAGTTGATCATCTGAGCGGCAAAAATAAAAGCTGCCATAACTCCCATTAAAGGTACAGTTGCGTCATTATTCTCTTCGCGGACTTTTTTGGAACAGTAAGCTATAGTTCCGGCTGATGCCGCCCACATTGATACGCCAACTGCCGGTGATAGTAATGCGTCTGCCATGTGCATGGTGGTGCCTCTGTGTCTAATTCGATATACTCCGACAATTTGTACTCATAAATATAAATGATGGGTGCTGTGTAACACGATAAAAATAAACGTGCAACTAGTATATTTTGAAAGTAGCTCTCAAAAGTTAATCTGATATGCCAATAAATGCTTGTTAAGGCTATCTGCAGAAAAAATATTACGGCTTGCAAGCGGGCTCCATTATCGATATATTGCCGCAAAATATCGTTCTCCGAGTTGCATCAACCTAAAAGGAAATAATCCTCATGGTATGCAACCTGTGGGTGTCGCCGGAAACAGCGCTGCCCTCCTTTTGAAAAGGGGATCTGCTAAAAGATGTGCCACCGTTTGTGGTTCGTCCATGCCCCTTTTCTATCTGTGAGAAGGGGTTTTTCATTTTCTAAGTGGAGGAAATTACGATGAAAAAATGGATTTTACTGATTCTGGTTGTAATGTTGTTTGCCGCTTTACCTGCATTTGGTGCTTCAAAAACTGTCATCCTTGCTACCACCACAAGTACCCAGGACTCGGGTCTGCTTGACGTACTTGTGCCGATGTTCGAGAAAGAGAGCGGTTTTCAGGTCAAAACAATTTCGGTAGGCTCCGGTCAGGCGATGAAAATGGGGGAGAAGGGTGAGGCCGATGTGCTGCTGGTTCACTCGCCTGATGCAGAGAAAAAATTTATGACTGATGGTTTCGGCGCCACCCGTAGACTGGTGATGCACAATGACTTCGTAATTGTCGGTCCTGCGGCAGATGGTGCCAAAGTGAAGGGGACAACTGGATCTCTGGCTGCAATGAAAGTAATTGCGCAGAGCGGAGCAATATTTGCCTCACGAGGAGATAATTCAGGCACTCATGCAAAAGAAAAAACACTCTGGAAGGGTGCCGGCATTAATCCTGAAGGGCAAAAATGGTATCAGCAGACAGGCCTGGGGATGGGGCAGACCCTTAATGTCGCCGCAGAAAAAAAAGGATACTCTCTCACGGATCGGGCGACCTTTCTGGCGCTAAAGAAAAACCTTGGCCTGGTTATCCTGTCTGAAGGAGATAGCAAACTATTGAACATTTATCATGTTATAGAACTTAACCCGGTTAAATCACCAAAAATCAACTCATCTGGTGGCAAGGCTTTTGCCGACTTTATGATATCGAAGAAAACGCAGGAAACAATTGGACGCTTTGGAGTAGAAAAGTTTGGCGCACCGCTCTTCTTCCCTGATGCAGGAAAGAATCCGGCTTCGTTGGGACTCTGATGGATTTAATTATTGAAGGTATTGTTGCTGCGCTGAAACTGGTTGCCTCAGTTGATAAAGAAGTTGTCGCTGTTACACTACTCTCTCTCAAAATATCATGTAGTGCTACTCTGATAAGTCTATTTATCGGGATTCCGACCGGAACCATGCTGGCGCTGGCCGACTTTCCTGGCCGCCGCCTGATCATAAGCATGGTAAATACCGGGATGGGGCTGCCGCCGGTAGTTGTAGGGCTTTTTGTAACAATATTTCTCTGGCGGAACGGGCCTCTTGGCTTTCTGGAAATTTTATACACTCCTCTTGCTATGATTATGGCTCAGGTCGTTATCGCTACGCCGATTGTTACCGGAATTTCCATAGCATCGATCCAGGCGCTTCCGTCTAATCTTAAGTTGCAGGTGCTGGCACTTGGAGCAACACGTCTCCAGATGATATGGATACTGGTCAGAGAAGCGCGTCTGCCTCTTCTTGCGGCAGTCATGGCCGGTTTTGGCGGAGTTATTTCCGAGGTTGGCGCTTCAATTATGGTTGGCGGAAACATAAAGGGTCAGACACGGGTGCTCACAACGGCGACAGTGATGGAGACCGGTAAGGGGAATTTTGATGTAGCGATAGCTCTGTCGCTGATTCTTCTCACGCTTGCCTTCAGTGTGAATTATCTGTTGACTGTCATTCAGCAGAAAGAGCGCCCTCGATGAGCATTATACTTGAAGTTCAAAATCTGCAAATCCAGCGGGGCGGAGTGCAGGTTCTTGAGTTGCCACGTTTCTCCATAAATGCCGAGGAAAAGGTAGCTATAGTCGGACCGAATGGTGCCGGCAAATCAAGTATGCTCCTTGGACTCGCGTGTTTGATTGAGCGGGCGAGCGGCAGTATATTTTTTCAGGGAGCAGCGGTTTTACAAACGACGGAAATAGCCTATCGCCGCAGGATTGCAGTGGTATTTCAGGAGCCGCTACTTTTTGATACCACCGTGATTGACAATGTCGCAGAGGGTTTGCGGATACGAGGCAAGGGACATAAAGAAGCCAGAGCTGCAGCCAGAGATAGTCTGGAACTCTTTAAAATTGCTCACTTGTCTGAACGTTCCGCGCATAAACTTTCCGGTGGTGAAGCTCAGCGCGTAAGCCTGGCTCGCGCTTTTGCTGTTCGACCGGAACTGCTTCTGATGGATGAACCGTTTTCCAGTCTTGATCTCCCAACCAGAATTGCTCTCGCTGAAGATCTCGGGCGCATTCTTCACGAATCCGGAACAGCTGCAATCATTGCGACACATGATCGTATCGAGGCTTTTCATATAGTTGACCGTCTTGTAGTGATGGATTGCGGGAAGATAGTTCAGGAAGGGACGCCAAAAGAAGTAATGGCGCAACCGGTTAATGATTTTGTGGCAGCGTTCAGGAGAACCACAGGAAGCAATTGAGTCAGAACGGGAGAGTATCGGTGTTAAATCGGTCTGCAGAGATTATCAGAAAAGCGGAAGTTTTCATTATAACTGCCGGTGCCGGAATGGGGGTGGATTCAGGCCTCCCTGATTTTCGTGGAAATCACGGTTTCTGGAATGCCTATCCAGCATATTCGAGGCTTGGTCTGTCATTTATTGATTGTGCCAATCCGCAGCATTTTGCCGATGATCCTGCTTTTGGATGGGGTTTCTACGGGCATAGGACAAATCTGTATCGTGAGACCGTTCCGCACGAAGGTTTTCATATTATCAAAAAGTGGATAGTGCGAAACAGTGCTGAATATTTTGTAGTTACCTCCAATGTTGACGGACAGTTTCAGAAAGCCGGTTATGCTGATGATCGGACACTTGAGGTGCATGGTTCGATTCATTGGCTGCAGTGTCAAAAATCCTGCAGCTGTTCAATCTGGAAGAACGACGAAGTCATCGTGATTGAAGAAACCGCCATGCGTGCGGTTCAACCACTACCCCGCTGCCCAGACTGCGGTGTAGTAAGCCGCCCTAATATTCTCATGTTTGGTGACTGGTCATGGCTGCCGGATCGAACTCGCATACAGGAAAATGCTTTTGACCGATTTCTTGCTGCGAATGCCGATCGGCGTATTGCGGTGATAGAAATGGGAGCCGGAAGCGCAATTCCGACAATACGAGCGACATCTGAGCGAATCGGGTGGAGTATTGAAAGCGCAGATGTAATTCGCATAAATCCACGGGAACCGGAGATAAAACCGCCGCATATATCGTTGGCATACGGAGCGCTGGAGGGGTTGCTGAAGATAGATGCTTTGCTGTAGCAAAATAGTTCAATAAAAAAGCCCGGCAAAAACCGGGCTTTTTCTGTTCTTCTGTGCTTCAGTTTTATTAGATAAGGCCGTGTGCAACCATTGCATTTGCGACTTTGATGAAACCGCAGATGTTTGCTCCCAGAACATAATTGCCCGGTGCACCGTACTCTTCGGCTGTTTCAAAGCAGTTGCTGTGGATATTGATCATGATGTCTTCAAGTTTCTTCTCGGTGTACTCGAAAGTCCATGAATCACGACCGGCATTCTGCTGCATTTCGAGTGCTGAAGTGGCAACGCCGCCTGCATTTGCTGCTTTGCCGGGGCCGTAAGCAATTTTTGCGTCGAGGAATACTTTAACACCTTCCGGAGTGGTTGGCATATTTGCGCCTTCACCCACTGCGATACAACCGTTCTTAACGAGAGTTGCAGCATCTTTGCCGTTGATTTCGTTCTGAGTAGCTGATGGCATTGCAACCTGGCAAGGGATTTCCCAGATGTTTCCGCCTGCAATGTATTTGGCATGCTTGTGTTTCTTTGTGTACTCCTCAATGCGGCGGCGCTCAACTTCTTTGAGCTGTTTAATCAGATCGAGGTCGAGACCTTTTTCGTCGTAGATTACGCCGTTGGAATCGGAGCAGGCAACGCACTTGCCGCCTAGCTGATGGATCTTCTCAATGGTGTAGATGGCAACATTTCCCGAACCTGATACCAGGCAGGTTTTTCCTGCAAAAGAGTCTTTGCGTGCCTTCAGCATTTCGTTAACAAAGAATGTTGCGCCATAACCGGTAGCTTCTGTACGAACCAGTGAACCGCCCCATGTAAGCCCTTTTCCTGTAAGGACGCCTGGCTCATAGCGATTGGTAATGCGTTTGTACTGGCCGAACATGTAACCGATTTCACGGCCGCCTACGCCGATGTCGCCGGCAGGTACGTCAGTGTGCTCGCCCAGGTGACGATACAGTTCAGTCATGAAACTCTGGCAGAAACGCATTACTTCATCATCAGATTTGCCTTTAGGATCGAAGTCTGATCCGCCTTTACCGCCACCGATCGGCAGACCGGTCAATGAGTTTTTGAAGATCTGCTCGAAGCCGAGAAACTTGATGATGCCAAGGTATACGGAAGGGTGAAAACGTAGACCGCCTTTGTACGGTCCAAGTGAACTATTGAACTCAACGCGGAAGCCGCGGTTGATCTGAACGATTCCTTTATCATCCATCCAAGGTACTCTGAAAATGATCTGGCGCTCTGGTTCACAAATGCGCTCGATGATTTTGCGCTCAAGATATTCCGGATGTTTAACCACGACTGGTCCAAGGCACTCGAGAACTTCGAGAACAGCCTGATGGAACTCGGTCTCACCGGGATTCCGCTTAAGAACTTCCTGATACATTCCTTCGATTTTTACGTCAACCTTTGCCATTGTTGCCTCCTGAGAGAGTAAAATGCGGGCAGACATGAATAATAATTATGCATATCGCATCGCTGTTGCCGATTTTGTTAGCAGGTTTCGTGCCACTGCCTAGCTATTGCATCATTATTATACAAACAGCGACGAAAAATTAGACACTTGCGTTTTCTGATGTTTAGATTTATCGGCTTTTTGGAATAACTCAAATCATGCATCAGAGTGGTTTAGTTACACAACAGGGTGTTTAGTGTCTATTCGTTCAAGTCTCCCAACTATATTGACATTTCTTGACGATTTGAATAGATTATCTCTCATGCTTTTCGATCAGGGAAATCAATGAACTTCTCACGCAGATATCACCTCACAATATCTATCTTATTGCTTCTTATATACTTGGTTCTTCCAACCGCCAATATTTTGCATGCTTTGGCATTGGAATCTGGGTTCCCATTTAATCAGTCGTCCTACAGTGATACATCCGCAATGCCTGATGAAAATTGTCCATGCACCGATGAACGGCAAAATTCGCACTGCTGTGACTCATACTTTTGCAGCTGTGCCTGCCATATACCTCTTGGCGACGGCTTGCGACTCAGATATTCACCAATTATTGCTGCACAAAAATTCCCAGAATCATTCTGGTTATTACCGCAGGTTTACCGACCCATTTTTGTCCCTCCCCAAAACATTAGCTAGATTTCCACTTCACGCTCGTTGTTTCATCGCTTTTACTCTGCCTTACTGCCTGATTATGCAGTAGCGGCGTCATTTTAAGGAGATATACCTGTGACAACCCCAAAAAAAGATTTTCTACACTCCCTCTGGGATTTTTTCTGTTCATTGAAATTGACAATGTTTCTGCTGATTTTTCTGGCGTTAATTTCCATAATCGGAACCGTTGTTCCGCAAGGCGCAATTCCTGAGGAGTATATTGCCCAAACCACCCCGGCTAAGCTTAAATTGTACAAAACTCTAGGATTCTTTGACATGTACCACTCTTGGTGGTTCATTCTGCTTCTCTATATGCTGACCGTCAATCTGGTTGCCTGTTCCTTTAAGCGATTGCCTCATATCTGGAAGATCATAACCGAGCCAGTTACACTATTTAGCGAAGGACTGGAAAAGTCTCTTACAAATGTTGCGTCCATAAAGAGCAGGGGAGAAACGGCAAAACTCAAAGAGGAGGCTTTTGCATTTCTGAAGGCGGAATTTGCCGAACCTGCAATATCGGAGGTCGACGGTACCTGGCATCTATTTGCCCAGAAAACGCCATGGTGCAGGTTATCCGTCTATTTTGTTCACCTGAGCGTAATCATTATTTTTATAGGTTCTATGATAGGTTCGCTTTTTGGATTTAAGGGTTTTGTAAATATTCTCGAAGGTGAAACGGCTTCAAGCATTATGCTCCGTTCTGAAAAAGAGCATAAACTTGATTTCTCACTGCGACTGGAACAATTCAGCGTTTCTAAATACGCAACTGGCGCACCTAAAGAATTCAAAAGTATTCTGACGGTGCTTGAAAATGGAAAGCCTGTGCCGGGTTATGAAAATGCCCGCGTTATTGTAAACGACCCACTGACATATAAAGGGCTCACCTTCTATCAGTCCAGTTATGGCAATGCCGGAAATTATTTTTTCACGGTCACTGATTTGGATGGTAAAAATCCTGTTTCGCTTACCATTTCCGGAGAATCCTCTGTCACTTTGCCTGATGGCAGCAGCATGCATGTTACTGATTCCGTGAAAGATGTATCAGCGTTTGCCGGAGACCTTTCTGGTCCGGCCGCTCAGGTTGAGTTACACACCAGAAATGGAAAAGCGGAGAGTTTCGTTGTTTATGCAAATCACCCAGAGCTTAATCTTCAGCATGCTAAAAATCACGGCACAGGACCGGTTATTCACTACAAAGGTTCTGAGGAACGGATGTATACTGGTTTACAGGTGGCCAAAGATCCAGGGGTTGAGATTGTCTGGTTCGGTTGCATATTGATGATTATCGGCGTCTATGCTGCATTTTTCATGTCGCATAGACGCATCTGGATCAGAATCCAGGATGGAAGCGTAACGGTTGGCGGTAACGCAAGTAAAAATCAGGGCGCTTTCCAGCAGTATTTCGATGGATTAGTTGAACGACTTAAATCAAATCTTGATAAGGAGAGATAACAATGACCAGTTCACTGCTTTTTAATATTACTACTTTTGCTTACCTTATCTCGATGCTGGCCTTCTTTGCTTTCCTTGCCAGTCGAACCAAAACTATAGGCACAGCCGCTATGTTGATTGCATACGCGGGTCTCTTTGCTCAGACTGTAGCCATAGGTTTACGCTGGAAAGAGTCATACGATATGGGGGTAGGGCATGCACCGCTTTCAAACTTGTATGAGTCGGTAGTCTTCTTCGCCTGGACAATCGTCCTTATTTACGCCCTGCTGGATATTAAATACAAATACCGGGTGATAGGGGCTTTTGTCATGCCGTTTGCACTGCTTGGCATGGCGTGGGCGCAGCTTGGGATGAATACAGGCATAGAGCCACTTGTTCCTGCGCTTCAGAGCAACTGGCTGCTTTATCACGTCATTACCTGCTTTCTTGGTTATGCTGCCTTTGCAGTGGCGTGCGGCATCTCAATCATGTATCTGATCAAGGCGGTGAGCGAAGAGACTGCTGAGCAGTCTGCCGGCGGTCTGATTGGCATGTTCCCTCCGATTAAAGTACTTGACGATCTGAACTATCGGGCGATCATGGTCGGCTTTCCTTTGCTTACGCTTGGCATCATAACGGGTGCTGCCTGGGCAAACTACGCCTGGGGCACATACTGGAGCTGGGACCCCAAAGAAACATGGTCGCTGATAGTCTGGTTCGTCTATGCAGCTTTTCTCCATGCCCGCATCACCAAAGGTTGGGTCGGTAAACGTGCAGCCTGGCTCTCCATAATCGGCTTTGCTGCCACCCTGTTTTGCTACCTTGGAGTGAACCTTTTTCTTTCAGGACTTCATAGTTATGGCGGTGGAGGAAAGTAAAAAGGAAAATGACTGCTTGACAAACAATGAGCAGTTAAACTAGAGTAAAGTTCCTATAAAGGGGAGTAGCTATCAGCCGGAGAAATGGTTGATCCTGTGTCCGTCAACACAGTCGCAAGACTCGGGCCTGGAACGATGAAATCGCAAGCAAGACCTTTATCCAAAGTGTATCCTTACACTCTGGGTAAAGGTCTTTTTTATTTTTCAAAAACTAAATTCATGGAGGTGAAATTTATGGAATGGTTGGCTGATCCGCAGGTTTGGATGGCGCTGATAACGCTTAGCGCACTTGAGATTGTACTTGGTATTGACAACATTATATTTATTTCGATTCAGGCGAGCAAGCTACCTGCACATCAGCAGGAGAAGGCCAGGCTTGTCGGCCTAGGGCTTGCGATGTTTATAAGAATTGCCCTGCTGTTCTCACTTACCTGGCTGATGGGTCTAACCTCACCTATTTTTTCTATCATGGGCAATGATATCTCAGGGCGGGATCTTATTCTTATCTCTGGTGGCCTTTTCCTTATCTGGAAAAGCACAATGGAAATCCACGAAAAGCTTGAAGGGGAGGAAGAGGTTTCGTCCGCCCGAGTAGGTGCAACCTTTGGTGCTGTTCTTATTCAGATCCTTCTGCTGGATATTGTGTTTTCTCTTGATTCAATCATCACAGCTCTTGGGATGGCCAGCCAGCTTGCCATTATGATTGCGGCAGTAGTTATAGCTGTAGGGTTTATGATGCTATTCTCAGGAAAAATAAGTGCTTTCGTGGAAAAACATCCAACCATCAAGATGCTGGCATTGAGTTTTCTCCTGCTTATTGGCGTGGCTTTGATTGGAGATGGCTTTGATATGCACATACCAAAAGGCTATATTTATTTTGCCATGGCGTTCTCAGTGCTGGTTGAGATGCTGAACCTGAAAATGCGTAAAAGTACCCCGGTTAAGCTGCATAAGCCGCATCTGGAACATACAAAAAAATAGATTTTCAAGCCAATTCACAACCGGCATAGCCGGATCTGCAGGACAAAAGGAGTCAATAAAATGAGAAGCCGGGTAGTCAAAGTCTTTACTCTAATTGCAGTTATGCTGTTTTTAAGTATTTCAGTGCTGGAACTTAATGCCGAAGCCAGGGCCGGCGGTAGCCGTTCCATGGGGAGCAGAGGGTCGCGCAGTTATTCCAGGCCAGCTGCTCCTTCCTCTCAGCCCGGTCCGTCAAGGCAGCAGATGACACCTGCACCAGGGCAGTTTCAGCAGCAAGCGACTGGAGGTGGTTTTATGAGAAGTATGGCCGGAGGTCTTGCTGGCGGCATGTTGGGCAGTATGCTGTTCAGCGGTCTTGCCGGAGCTGGTGGCGGTATGGGGGGCGCTACAGGCGGTGGCGGTATAGGCCTTTTTGAAATAATTCTTCTGGCAGGCGGAGGTTATCTTCTTTACCGATATATAAAAAAGAAAAAAACAGAAAGCTCCTCAGATACTCATGGCCGCAGATAAAGTCTAAAGACGAAGGGGAATATCATGTTTAAGAATAAATTTATTCTCGTCCTGATTTTAGTTTCGGTGATACTTCCTTTTGTATCATCGATTGTAAGCTTCTATACTGACTGGCTTTTTTTTGTTGAAACCGGTTTTTCATCCGTTTTCACAACAACACTGTATGCAAAAACCGGAGTCGGCCTGCTGTTCGGCGCGTTTATGTTTGTGGCTATCGTGGCTAACATGTTTTTTGTAAACAGAGCGAACTTTCCGTACGGCGGAGTTTTTGTTCTTGGCGGCGGTAATCTCCGAATAAACAGGGATGAGATTTCCCGCCTTATCAAACCTGTAAGCGTTATAGTTACACTGCTCTTATCGCTCTTTGCCGCAAATTGGGGCGCACTTCGATGGGAAGATGTGCTGCTCTTTACCAACAGTGTAAACGTCGGCACAGTTGATCCAGTTATAGGCAAGGATATTGGTTTTTATCTATTCAGCCTACCTTTCTGGGAAATGATAAAGGGGTTTGCCGGTTTTGCCCTGCTGGCGTCTGCCGTTCTTGTTGTTGCTTTATATTATGTCCGTGGCGGTATAGTGCTGACAGAGCGTGGAGTCAGCGTTGATGAAGGGGTTAGAAAACATCTGGCAATCCTGGCCGGTCTCTTTGTCTGTCTTGTGGCTGCCGGCTTCTATCTGGACAGTTTCAGGCTATTGTATGCCAACAATGGTGCTTTTTATGGCGCAAGCTATGTGGATGTAAATTCGCGACTGTTTACCTACAGAATTCTTGCTTTTATGACCCCTGTGGCCGGAATAATGCTGGTTGTCGGAGTCTGGAAGGGGGCATGGCGCAAGGCGCTATTACCGCTTGTTGTTCTTGTTGCAGTGTATGGAGTCGGCATAAGGATCTATCCTGCATTACTTCAAAAATTCAAGGTTGCGCCAAACGAACTTGCTCTTGAAACGCCATATATTGAGAATAATCTGAAATTTACCCGCTTTGGGTTTGATCTGGAAAAGATCGAAACAATTCCTTTTGATGTAGATTCGAAGCTTTCTGCGTCAGACATTGCCAATAATGACGCAACCATCAAGAACATCCGCCTTTGGGATCACGCCCCACTGCTAAAAACCTACAGTCAGTTGCAACAGATAAGAACATATTACAAATTTTTCGATGTAGATAACGACCGATACAAGGTAAACGGGCAGTACAGCCAGGTCATGCTTTCCCCTCGCGAACTTTCTTATGCAGATCTCCCCAGTAAAAACTGGATAAATGAGCGCCTTATATTCACGCACGGCAACGGTATAACCTTTGGTCCTGTCAGCAGGATCAGCAAAGAGGGGCTGCCAGAATTTTTTGTAAAAGATATTCCACCGGTGAGTCTGGCAGACATTAAAGTAACAAGACCGGAAATATATTTTGGCGAACTCTCAAATGAGTACGTTGTCGTAAAAACAAAGGTCCCAGAATTCAGCTATCCAACCGCTACCGGCAATATAAATACGACTTACGCCGGCAAAGGCGGAGTGCCGGTTGATTCAATTATTAAAAAGGCACTTTTTGCGGCAAAGTTCAAAACCGAGAAAATCCTGCTTTCCTCTGATATTACCCCCGAAAGCCGCATTATCTACAACCGCAACATAAATGAGAGGGTCAGGGCAATTGCTCCCTTTCTTCGTTTAGATGGTGACCCTTACATGGTTGTGGATGAAAATGGGGGGCTTAAATGGATAATTGATGCCTACACCTATTCCGGTACGCTGCCCTGCTCAAAGCCGATCCAGGGAGGCATCAATTATATGCGCAACTCCGTCAAGGCGGTTGTAGATGCATACGACGGCACGCTCAGCTTCTACATCAGCGATCCTAATGACGTGCTGATAAAAGTTTACAGCCGAATGTTTCCAGGTCTATTCAAGCCTATGACGGCAATGCCGGATGATTTGAGAAAACATGTACGCTATCCGCATCAGTTTCTTCAACTGCAGGCAGCTATGTTTGCCGCCTACCATATGACAGATCCAAAGGTTTTCTATAACAAGGAGAATCTCTGGCAAGTTCCCACCCTCGGCGAAAAGCCGATGGAGCCTTACTACACGATAATGAAGCTGCCGGGTGAAAAGGTTGAAGAATACATCCTGCTGCTCCCCTTTACTCCTTCCAAGCGCGACAACCTGTCTGCGTGGTTGACAGCCCGCTGCGACGGGGAAAATTACGGAAAAATCCGTGCCTACACTTTTCCTCGAGACCGACTGATTTACGGACCTAAGCAGATAGATGCCAGAATCAATCAGGATTCGTTCATATCTCAGCAGTTAACACTCTGGAATCAGCGAGGTTCCGAGGTGATCCGGGGCAGCATGCTGGTTATTCCAATTGAGAAATCACTGCTTTATGTACAGCCGCTCTTTCTTGCTGCGGACAAGGCAGGACTCCCTGAACTGAAACGTGTCATTGTCGCTTTTGGTGATCAGGTGGTTATGGAAGACAATCTTGAACTCGCACTTCAGAGGCTTTTCGGTGGCAAAAAAGCTATTGCTGTAGCTAGCAGTGCAATTGTTTCCGATTCAAAGGCTTCGCCTTCTGCGCTCGCCAAGGAGGCGATGGGCATTTACGAGAAGGCTACAACTCTCCAGCGGCAGGGTAACTGGTCAGGATACGGTGAAGAATTGAAAAAACTGGAGCAGGTGCTGAAACGAATGGCGCAGTAGAAAACAATAGAAATCCGAAAGGCTGAAGATGTCTGGACAAACACTAATGTGGGTAACTTTCGGCTTGCTGATGATTGCAATGCTGGCAATCGACCTGGGAATGAACCGGAAGGCACACGAAGTTTCATTTCGACAGGCGCTGACCTGGAGCATTATCTGGATTTCGCTGGCCATGCTATTTAATGTTGGAATATATTTTTTTCTCGGCAAAATCAAGGCACTGGAGTTTTTTACCGGTTATTTAATTGAAAAATCTCTCTCGGTAGACAACCTGTTTGTTTTTATTATGATTTTCGGATATTTTAAAATCCGTGGTGAACATCAGGCTCGAATTTTGAAGTGGGGTATCATTGGCGCTTTGGTGTTGCGGGCACTCTTTATTTTTACAGGGATAGAACTGCTGACGACATTTCACTGGATGTTCTACCTCTTCGGAGGGTTACTGCTATATACTGCCTGGAAAATGGCTTTTGGCGGGGAGGATGAGGAGGTGCATCCGGATAATAATCTTCTGGTCAAGCTGGCTCGCAAGCTGTTTCCCTTTACAAAACGGGTACGAGGTGACTGGTTTTTTAAACGTCGTAACGGTCTGCTGGTGGCAAGTCCGCTGTTTCTGACGCTGGTTATGGTAGAGAGCAGTGATGTCCTGTTCGCTATTGACTCCATACCTGCAATATTCGCGGTAACTCTTGATCCTTTCATTGTGTTTACGTCCAATATCTTTGCCATTATGGGGCTTCGCGCGCTCTTTTTCCTCCTCTCCAGCGTTATGGGAATGTTTGTCTATCTGAAACTGGGAATATCCTTTGTTCTGGCATTTGTGGGGGGAAAGATGATTGGGACCGCTTTCGGAATATTTATCCCGATTCAGTTCTCATTGCTGATAATTTTTGCAACTCTTGCTCTTGCAGTCGGAGCATCGTGGGTTGTAGCCAGGAAACAGAATGGATAAAGCTATATTCTTAAGTACATTTGGCTTGATTTTTCTCGCAGAACTTGGTGATAAAACACAGTTGACCGCAATGGCTCTGGCTTTGCGCTATCCGTGGCAGCGCATCTTTGTCGGGATTGCGGCAGCTTTTCTTGTGTTGAACCTGGCAGCAGTTCTGGTGGGAAAAGTACTGTTTCTGTTGCTGCCTATATTCTGGGTTACTTTAGTGTCTGCGCTGCTGTTTTTCTATTTCGGCTATAGTACTCTACGGCACGCCTGCAACAGCGAAGATGATGACGATGGTCCGCCACCCACTGCCGCCACCGCTGCTCGTACCGCATTCATCATGATATTTATGGCTGAACTTGGTGATAAAACACAGATTGTAACTGCCAGTCAGGCAGCACAGCATTCCGAAAGCCTGATTGGAATTAGCATGGTCTTTGCTTCGTCTACACTGGCGTTGTGGATAGTGTCGCTATTGGGAATCTTTGCAGGCAAGCAACTGGTTCGGTTTATACCGCTCTGTTGGATACACAGAACGGCAGGATTTATTTTTCTGGTTTTTGGAGTTCTGGGGCTCTTTAAGCTGAAGGGGTTGTGAAGGTGGCTTGAATATCAAGGTATTTTCGGTCTTCTTTGAGGACGTGCTGCAGAAGCCACTCCCCTAGCGCAATAATCAGGTCTCTGGCTACTTCGAGATCATTATTTTTGTAACGCGCCCGTAGTGCATCAATTTTATTTGTAAACTGTCTGTGTTTTTCGATGTGTGCATCAATATCGGGAACAGCCTTTTCTTTCATGTACTCTTCTTCCGTAGAGAAGTGATACTTCGTATAATCAGACAGTTCATCAATCTTAGGCAGGACGCAATCCAATTCAGGCGAGTTCATTACATTCTCATAGACGGAATTCAGTACGGTGAATAATTGCTGGTGATGACGGTCCAGGGTCAGGTCATTAACGGAATATTCAGGTTTCCAGGAAAATAAAGACATAAGCAATATCCTTGCAACTCACTGAAATATTAATTTTTTGTGGCAGCTATATATCTTTTGAACCGCTAAATAAATTATCCAGCCTTTATTAGTATGCTAAAATTGTGCCAGACTTTTCTGCCCTCATGGCGTTCATTTGGCTCAACATCCTTGACGATTTTAGGCTACGAGGATTATATGTATGCATCAAAATTTTAGATATGGAGCGTATATGAAGGGTCAAAGTCTTATCGAGTCAATCGGTTCAACTCCGATAGTAGAAATTTGTTCACTCCACACGAATCGCAATGTCAGATTGTTTGCAAAGCTTGAAGGAAACAATCCTGGTGGATCGGTAAAAGATCGTCCGGCCCGTCAGATGATACTTGCTGCTGAGGCGAGTGGAGAGTTGACATTTGACAAGATTATTCTTGAACCGACCTCAGGCAATACGGGAATAGCTCTTGCGATGATTGCCGCCGCCAGGGGGTATCGGATAAAGCTTGTCATGCCTGCCTGCGTCAGTATGGAGCGTCGCAGCGTTCTGGAAGCTTATGGCGCGGAGATCGAGCTTTCCCCCGGTTGCGAAGCGACCGATGGCGCGATCCGTCTGGCTCATAAAATCTACGACGCAGAACCTGAAAAATATTATATGCCGAACCAGTACGCCAACCCGAACAACGTACTTGCCCACTATGAAACAACAGCACCCGAGATTATGCGTCAGACCAATGGCAGTATTACCCATTTTGTAGCAGGTATGGGAACCAGTGGGACACTCATGGGCGTATCCCGATATTTTAGAGAGGCAAAGCCGGATGTGCAGATTGTTGCTGTTGAGCCGGTACTGGGGCATAAAATACAGGGATTGAAAAATATGCGTGAGGCAATCGTTCCACCAATCTACAACGCATCATTATTCCATCAAAAAATGGTCGTAGAGGATGATGAAGCATTTGAAACAGCCCGGCAACTGGCATCAAAGCAGGGGATCTTCTGCGGAATGTCAGGCGGAGCCGCTGTAGCAGGAGCACTCAGGCTTGCAGCAAGCCTGGAAGCGGGTTTTATTGTAGTAATTATTCCTGATAGAGGCGACCGCTATCTTAGCACAAACCTTTTTAAATCCATGTGTGCCCAGTGTCCACCGTAGTTTGTCTCCTTGCTAAATTGCGATTAAGAATTATAAAAGACAACAAGTTGGAGGTCTGAAATATGGCAAAAATTCTTATAGTTGATGACTCCGTTATTGCGCGAATGAGTGTGAAATCCTGCATTCCAAAGGATCAGGGACACGAACTGACTGAGGCGGGTGACGGAACCACAGCACTTGAAAGGTTCCGTTCAATACTGCCGGATGTTACTTTCCTGGATATTACAATGCCTGACAAAAGTGGTCTGGAAG
>CAJBRY010000432.1 GCA_903958085.1 uncultured Geobacteraceae bacterium | reverse complement strand
GGGAATCTATGTAACCTTTGAAGAGCGGAAAACAGACCTTGTAAAGAATTTTGCGTCGGTTGGCTTTGATCTGAACCAGCTTGTTGCCGACGGTAGGATTATCATCGATCATATCTTTATAAACCATATCGAATATCAGAAAACCGGTGAATTTGACCTTGAAGGTCGTGCGACGGGAAAAGTTATATCAAAGGATTGCGGTTAAAATCCGCCACTCTAACCATTCAGAGCGTCCCTATTCCAATGTGCACCTCCAGTAATGGACTTGTGCAAAGCTTGGAAGACAACGCGAAGAAATATTGAACCCAGCAATATGTATTTGCCAGGGAAATGGGCACATGGAGAACTGAAAGGTGAAGCTTTGCTTAGGGATCGTAAAGTTCAACATGCGAAAGTTGGGTTGTTCACGCATGAGCCAAAACGGCAAAGAAATCCGGTTATGGCTTCGGTTTTGTGTCATAACGAATGGTCATATGGGTTTCCGGTCCAGAGAAGCCTCCTAAATGCCCTACAATTATCCATGATATAAAACCCGGAAAACCGAATGTTGCTCCTTATAGGTAGCAAGGTCGTGAGACCAAGCGATGGCACAGACGGCTTGGGAATTGGCAAAAAGCAAATGATTGCCTGTAATGGGCAATATAGAGGTAAAATACCTTAACGCGAAAGCGTGCAGACGTGCCAGTGGTCACGGAAGCAAAAAGGAACTGTTTGATTATGAATGTTGGAGTACCAGAGATGACTTCGGTTACGGACCCTACAGACAGAGAACTCGCCCAGCAATGGAAAGATATTGACTGGACCAATGTAGAAAAGACTGTTAATAACCTACAATTTCGGATTGCAAGTGCAGCTAAGAAAAACGATTGGAAAAGTGTAAACAAACTTTCAAGACTTTTGACTAACTCTTATTACGCCAAATTATGGGCAGTCCGCAAAGTAACCAGCAACAGAGGCAGCAGATCCCCAGGAATAGACGGGGTTGCATGGATTTCAAATGCTGACAAAATGCGAGCTGCTCTAAGTCTTACAAAGAAAGGGTACCATGCCAGACCGCTCAAAAGGAGATATATCCCAAAGAAAAACGGGAAAGCACGCCCTTTGAGCATACCAACTATGTACGACAGAGCCATGCAGACACTGTATGCTCTGGCATTAAGCCCGATAGAATCGGTCACCAGTGATAAAACGTCATTTGGATTTAAACCTTATCGCTCAACAAAAGATGCCTATGCCTACCTGTTCATCTGTTTAAGCAAGAAGACCTCTGCCCAATGGGTAGTAGAAGGAGACATTAAGGCATGTTTTGATGAGATAAGCCATGACTGGATACTTAAAAATGTTCCCATGAACAAGAAAGTCCTCACGGAATTTCTAAAAGCGGGATACATTGAAAACTTCCAGCTATTTCCAACTCAAAAAGGTACGCCACAGGGAGGTAGCATTTCTCCTCTGATAGCGAATATCACCCTAAATGGAATAGAAAAAGCCCTTGGCGAAAAATTTCATTCAAAAAAGGATGGAACAATCGACAAAACCGCTAATAACAACCACAAAGTCAATTATGTCAGATTTGCAGACGATTTCATCATAAGTGCAGATTCTAAAGAAACAGCACATGAAATCATCAACATAATCAGGGAGTTCTTAGAGCCTCGCGGTCTTAAACTCTCTGAAGAAAAGACATATGTCACACACATAATGGATGGTTTCACGTTCCTAGGATGGACTTTCAGGAAGTTCAATGGGAAACTGCTGATAAAACCCTCCAAAGAGTCACAGGAAAGCATAATTGCGAAAATTCGTGAAGTTATTCGAAGAGGCAGGGCATGGAGCCAGGATCGGTTGATTGAAGAACTCAATCCAATTATACAAGGTTGGGCACAGTACCATAATCATGCCGTATCATCCAAAATATTCAGCAAACTGGATCATATTGTATTCAATATGCTCCGATCATGGGCAAAAAGAAGGCATTCAAACAAAGGTGTCTGGTGGACGATAAACAAGTATTGGCACACCCATAATGGTAGAAAGTATGTGTTTTCCACGAAAACCCAAACACTGGAATTATTTTCCAACACAAAGATTGTAAGACAAAGATTTGCAAAATTAGATAAAAATCCATTTCTTGACAAGGAATACTTTGAGAATTGGAAAAATCAAGAGTATTTCAGGAAGAAAACTCACCAATCTACAACTATTCTGAGCTGACACCCGAAAGGGTAGAAGTGGCTTGAGCCGGATGAAACGAAAGTTTCAAGTCCGGTTCTTAGAAGAGGGGGAAGAGGCAACTCTTCCTTCTTATTCGACCCAATACGCTCCCGGTTAAATCCGGGTGGGAACTGCGTGAGTGGAACTACATGCGTAGTGGGTGTAGGATGCCACAAGAAGCAAATGCCCGGCTGTAATGGCTGTTTTATTTTGGATAGGGGTTAAATATGCCCTGACCTGAAAGGGTGCTGACGTGTGGCT
>CAJBRY010000431.1 GCA_903958085.1 uncultured Geobacteraceae bacterium | reverse complement strand
GGCAGTTCGCCTTTCGGTTAATTTGAATGTCCAAAAAAAATGTACTTTTTCGACTCAAATTAACGAGGTCTGACTTATGCGTTTGCCACGATTGTCGTGATTTATCTGATAGGAATTGCCGCCGGTAGTTGGTTAACCGCTTTAGTCGTCAATCGACTCCGGTCGTTACCATTATGGTTAGTCGGAGTGCAAATGGCAATGGGACTCTGGGTGATAGTAGCCCTCTGGTTATTTACGCTGGTAGGAGAAGAGATAGTGAAATACGGACATAAGCCCTTGCCAATGTTGACTTTTTTGTGGAGTTATTTGCAAGCGGCCAGTATTTTATTTCCATTAGCTTTTCTGTCCGGCGCCACTTTTCCGATAGCGACTAAAATAATAGACCCCGATTCGCAAGAAGCTCAGGGTGTCCTCATTGCACGGGCTTATGCCTGGAATACGATTGGTGCAGTGGTCGGCTCAATAGCTGCTGGTTTTATCATAGCCGTGTTTTTTGATTACTTTCAAGCCATTTATTTATTAGCAGTCTGCTATGGGTTAACTGCGACAGTGGCATTGCTCTTCCTCACCCCTACTACTCCTCATTCCGCAGGGAAAACTTCGTTATGCAACAATCCTTGTGGGTATGCTCTCTCTCACTTTATTGGGTATTAGCCTGTTTCACACCACAGAAAATAGCCGCTTTGTCAGTCGAATTAACCAGTCCAATCCAATTTGGCAAGTGATTTATCATCAACCTGGATTGCAGGGAATCACTACCGTTTTAAAACTTCGTGATCGTCCTCTGGGGGATATATTATTGGTAAATGGTAAAGGCATGACCGTGAAAGCCACGGACACTAAAATGATGGCTCATTTACCAATGTTAGTCCACCCTAACCCGCTAAATAGTTTGGTGATTTGTTTTGGGATGGGGACGACATATCGCTCCGCCATTAGCTATGGCGGCCAGGTGACGGTAGTGGAATTGGTCAAGGAAGTATTTGATGCATTTGATTATTTTTATGCCGATGCCAAATATGTAAGAGCTTATCCCAAGGGGCACATGATTGTCAATGATGGCCGTAATTTTTTAAAACTAACCAAAGAACACTTTGACGTGATTACGGTGGATCCGCCGCCTCCAATTGATGCCGCCGGGGTCACGCATCTCTATTCTAAAGAATTTTTAGAATTAGCGCGAGACCGCTTGGCTGAAGGAGGCATCATGGCCCATTGGATTCCATTTCCGAGTTCCAGTGGTGGAGTGAACGATTGGAACACTTTCAATATGTTGTTGGCAACGTTTGCGGAAGTTTACCCTTATCGAATGCAGTTACCCGGATGGCACAAAATAGGGATGCACCTATTAGGTTCAATGCAACCATTTCAAGGGTCTGAGGACTATTTTCAACAACGATTCGCAACAGTACCCATAACCGTGACTAACGACCTCAATGAATGGGATCAAGTGCCATTGTCTTATTTTAAATTGAAACCGTTGGAGTCTGATAATCAAATGCTTCTGAATACCGATGACCATCCATACTTAGAGTTTAATTTATTGAGAATGTTGCAAACCAGCGCACCTAAATCTTATCCGTTTGTATATTGGTAAGTATACTTTGAGCGGCCATAAACTGCATTTTCACTTGTCTCCATCTCCCTGTGGGAGAGGGTCGGGGTGAGGGTTTAAAAGCGCAGATCGTGACCGCACACAGTATAAGTTGATGATATCTTATCTTAGCCTCTGCATAGATGATTGTCCGGCAACAACTTGATTTATCATCATTTTGTTAATGTTGACCGTTGGCCACCTTGAAAGAGCTGGGCAAGCATCCTCTAAAATCCAATATTCCGCCGTCCTTACTTTCCTCTGTATTTATGTGAGGTGTCTCCGGAATTCCAGAGCTGATGATTGAAGCTGTTCACCATAGATGAAGGATTTGCAAAAATACCTAATTGGGATTATGATTAGCGAGGCAGATTTTTTCAGATCGTCCGCCAGGAATATTTGCATGAAAGGAGTATGTATTAACAGGACAAACACAAGTGGCTGTCTCGGATATTTTCTTATCGTTCTTATCTGTACGGTCATCTATTCCAACACCTTGAATTCCTCCTGGCATCTGGATGATTTTCCCAATATTGTCAGGAATCCGCTTTTACATATTCCTGATCTTTCCATAGACTCACTGCTTCGCGCATCCAATCTGTTTCAGGACCAGAATGCCATTTACTCCGGCACCTCATTCCGCCCGGTGGCATTTTTGTCGTTTGCCCTGAACTGGTATGCCGGAAGTGATCAGGTAACCGGATACCATGTCGTGAATATCTTCATTCACATCTTGTGCGCCGGATGCCTTTACTTATTATTGCTGTTCCTGTTTTTGGACTTTGGACAAAGATAGGCACCTTCGGGTCACCCCCTTTTTTTCTGTTCATGACTTTGACTGGGGAATGTGCCTTGTTGCGTACTGTTCACTCAATCTACTGAAAAGACATGCTTTTATTTATTCGACAGTTTGAGCATTTCATGGATTTGCTCAAACTGTCGAATAATTGTATTTATAGTAATTTCAGTAAATTAAAGTAAATTATTTCATAATGCCATGCAACTGAATTTTATAGTGTTTTTCGAATAGACAAATAATTCATCTTTTCCACTAAGTTATGGCTGGTGGGATATATTTGTCCAAAGTCCAACTGTTTAAAAGCCCCGGTTTATCGGGTCGCTTTCATGATGATGAAAAAAATATCGCGCTATTGGGCATCCTTCATATGGGTCG
>CAJBRY010000430.1 GCA_903958085.1 uncultured Geobacteraceae bacterium | reverse complement strand
ATTCTGTGATTTTTTAGATTCCCAAGTAAATAAAATATTTTCTAAAAGAATTTCTGGTTCTGATGCGGATTTTTCCGCTTCGGAACAAGTATCTTTAGATACTCTTTCTTTTATTTCTCTTTCTTTCATAGATTTTTCCGCCAAACTTTTCTTGAAACAAAGCAGGGACTTCTTCATTGCCCATTTCAGTTCCAATGACAAAGTGCCCGTCTTTAAGAAGAGAAACATATCCTTCTGCGTCAAAGAGTCCTGCAAAATATTCCATAACTCGCCTTGGTTTGGTAAGTTCCATTTTACCAAATATAACGATTGCCCGCAACGACTAAATTCGATGGAACGAGGATCAATTCTTCGTTATGCCATAGTCTGAACAGTGGACGAAAGCCACTGAGGATGGGTCGAAGAGCCTGTCCCGCCACATTTTTGTGGTCAGTAGGGGTAGAACCCGAAAGTAACAGAATGCCAAATCAGTCCTCGACACTAGAGTCAGAGCAAGGTGCTATAGCGAATCTTAGATTCCTGCTATCGCCAATCGGTTCGACGACAGTGGCAGCGTCTCTTCTTGGAGCAGATGTCTACAACATATTCTGCTGTGGAAGAGAAAGTTATGCCGGCGTGGAAATGGAAGGTGCCAACGCAACCTACATCTACAGACCTGCTATTTTTGATTCAGCACTGGCTCTCAACGCAAGTGTGGGATGGAAAGCTGGTATGGCGCAAGTCATTCAAAATGATTCTTGGCTCTTAAATATGCGCTGTACGCTAGCCTAAGGAGGGTTTTTTAAATATGAGTACACCTGTACATGCAATGATGACAGGCTCGTTCACCTCGGACGGCCTCGCTCGTTTTATCTCGTTGCCAGCTGGATATGATTCTTTTGAAATGATCAACATCACCGATATTGGTGATGCAGGGGCAACAACTCAAGTGATGCGCGCTAAGGGATATTCTTCCCTTCCAGCCGCTTCTGCGTACCTTAATCTCAAAACGAACGGTGCAGCAACATTGGCCATTGAGTCAATGATAACAACTGCTGGTTTCACCTTCGTAGCAGACTCAGGAGCCGAAATTCTTACTGCTCCTATTGCAATTACTGGAATCTCCCAAGCTGCGTCAGCTGTTGCCTCATCGGCTTCACCTGCTGTTGTAGGAGACGTTGTTCGCATTTACGGAACCACGGCACAATTGCAAAGTTCTGGCTTTGACTATACTGTCACGGCAGTCAATCCAGGCGTCACACAGACTCTTGGATATCTCAATTCTTCAGCGTTTGCAGCTGCTGCAACTGCTGGCTGGATGAGAATTGTAGTCAATGCGCCTCGTTTTTATCCTCGCACACGTCAGATCACTGCTATCACACAAGCTGCTTCAGCTGTAGTGACGATGTCAGTGGCTCACGGCTTCACTGTTGGCCAAGTCGTTCGCGTCATGGTTCCAGCAGGGTGGGGAATGATCGAGATCAATGGCAAGCTGGGAACAATCACAGCTGCTACTGCATCCACGATCACTCTTGATATCAATTCTACTGCAATGACTGCGTTTGCACATCCAACTTCTGCTCAAGCTGCAGTTGGGATCGTGCTTCCTCTCATCGTACCTGTAGGCGAAGCTGCCAAGTCTCCTTATGAGAACTTGGTTGATGATGCCTCCTACAATGCCTCTGCAACAGGGATCATTGTTGGAACAGGCGTACAAACAACTGGTAAACTCTATCAGTGGATTGCACGACGTGGATTGTCTGTCTAATCAAAGATTAAAAAACTTTGTTTGACTGAACTGGCTCCCTCTTAACTGAGGGGGCCTTTTTTATTTCAAAGTAAAATT
>CAJBRY010000429.1 GCA_903958085.1 uncultured Geobacteraceae bacterium | reverse complement strand
GTCGATAAGGCATCTCCAGAATGTCAGGCATATGACATGTTGCGGATACATCGAGAATGGCGATGTCCATACCATTATTAACTACATCCAGTACCTCACTTATAAGGATTCCAGTGCCGATTGCAATAGCCTCACCTGGTTCCAGATAAATTTCCAGATCATATTTATTGCGAAAATATTTAACTAATTCAACTAAAGCGTCGACGTCATATCCTTCGCTGGTAATGTGATGTCCGCCCCCAAGGTTGAGCCATTTCATCTGAGGAAGAAACTCACCGAAATTTTCTTCAAATGCCTTTGCTGTTCGTTCAAGCGGTTCGAACAGTTGTTCGCAGAGAGTGTGGAAGTGAAGTCCGTCGACTCCGGCAAGGGTGCGTCCTTCAAACTCAGAACGGATTATTCCCAGGCGCGAATTTGGTGCACAGGGATCATAAATATCAGTGTGCCCTTCAGAATGTTCTGGATTAACCCGCAGGCCGATTGATACGAGCCCTGCAGCTTTTTCCCAAAGCGGACGGAAGCGTTCCAGCTGGTTGAATGAGTTGAAAACGAGGTGATTCGAAATTCCAAGCAGCTCAACTATGTCGCTTTCTTTGAAGGCAGCAGCAAAGGAGTGAACTTCCTTTTTGAACTCTTCGCGCCCAAGGCGGGCCTCCCAGGGAGAGCTTGCACATACGCCGTGCAAAGTCTGGTTGATAAGAGGAAACACACTCCACATTGAAAACGCTTTCATAGCGAGGAGGATCTTGGCTCCGCTCCGTTTTTGAACGTCGTCAAGAATTGCAAGATTGTGACGCAAACGTCCCAGATCAATCAGATATGCTGGAGAAGGTGAAATCACCAGTATTTTATTTATGTCGATACCAGTCATAAATGGCTCTGTATTTACTCCTGTGTTGAGTCGAAAATCTCTTCAAAATCATCCTTGATTTCATTGAATGCACTTAGAATGACTGGATCAAATGTTCCGGCATAGTTCGGCCGTCTCCGTTCAGAATAATTTCACAGGTTTTGGTGTGATCGAAAGCAGGTTTATATACTCTGCTGCTTCGGAGAGCATCATATTGGTCAACTAACATTACAATTCTTCCTTCTAAAGGTGTTTCATCCTTTTTCAACCTAGACGGGTAGCCGGTGCCATCCCAACGCTCATGATGGGTCGCAGCAATAATTGCTCCCATTTTCAGCATACTGTGCGGTGACCCTTTCAGAATACGTTCGCCAATGACGGTGTGCTGCTTTATAGCCGCGAATTCTTCTGAAGTAAGAGAACCTGGTTTAAGGAGGATTGAGTCAGGAATGCCAATCTTGCCAACATCGTGCATTGCACTTGCAACCGAAATATTGTTTGAGAAATCATCCGGCATTTTAAGATGCTTCGCAAGTTCCTTTGCATACATTCCTATTCGAGAAATATGGAGGCCGGTATCCTCGTCTCTAAGTTCAGCGGCAGCGGTCAGACGTTCAATAATTTCACGGCTCATCTGGGTGATCTCTGCAAGGGCGGTATTAAGTTCTGCCGTTCTGGTTTCTACTGTACGTTCCAACTCGGACTTATAGTTTTTTTCGATCTGGGTCAAGCGTTTAAAATTTACCCCCTTTTCAACAGTGTGAAGAAGTGCGGGTGGTCGATAGGGTTTAATAATAAAATCAAAAGCGCCCTTTTGTATGGCCTTGACTGCTACATCCAGGTCCGCATAAGCGGTCATAAGCACCACAGGTGTTTCTTTGTCAAGAAAACGGATTTTCTCAAGTAGTTCAAGGCCGTCCATTATCGGCATATTTATATCTGTCAGTACCAAATCTACTGGTTCCATCACAAACTGTCTCACAGCATCCTGCCCGTTAGAAAAAGAGCGGACTGAAAACCCGAATTCTGTCAACAAAGTGGTAACACTTTCAAGCACGAAACGGTCATCATCAACTACAAAAATTCTTCCACCACTGCCATTACTCATGATCAAGCACCTCACG
>CAJBRY010000428.1 GCA_903958085.1 uncultured Geobacteraceae bacterium | reverse complement strand
TTGGTCTGAGGCCTGTGGCCCATAATTTCAGTCGACCAATGAAGCGCCTGTTCATTTAGATTTTCGAGCGAATCGAATTTCCGTCCAGGGAAAAAATTTGTTTCCACTGTCCAAAATGAGCGTTCTTCTCCTGCCTTGCGATTTGAATGCCTGATTCTATGCGCTACAAATCGGAAACCATAGCGTTGAGAGAAGCTTTCCATTTCAGGATTGACAACAGCATTGGGACCAGTGCCATGTAGGATGGCAAGGTTGGTGTTATCGACAATACACTCAGGAGCACTAAAACCATAATGGCTCAATGCCTCGTGAAAAAAACACTTCATTTTAAATCGATTGAATGATCGATAAAACTTTAGGTATCGAGTTTTTGAATATCGATAATAGATTAAGCTGGCAATTACACCTGTCGTAATATCGTTGATTTTTATCCGGTAAGGAGATGTGTCATGTTGCATCTCGATCCCAGGCTCGTCACCAATATGTGCCGATCTGGGCTTTTCGCCAAACCCCAATCGTCTGATTTTTTCTGTTAATGTCGAATAGCCGATTTGGATATTATGCTCATCTTTGAGTTTTTCCCAAATGCGCTCCTTCCATCCCCCGCATTCTTTATAGAGTTTAGCGAGCAGGTCCGAATCAAGTGTGATCATGTCAGAGCGGGGGGTCAAAGTGATTTCACCAAAATTTTTTAGGATATCACGGACGGAATTGCGATCAATCCCAAGCAGGCGGGCAATGGCACGTTTACTCTGACCCTCCTCGTGCAGGGCAACTATCGCTTTTCTGAGGTCTTGTTTTATCATGGAACTCCTTTATCGTATTGGAAAATATTTTTACAAATCGCAAAATACCACCGCAAATGAGATGTGATTCTGCAAGAAAAGATGGACTCCAATTTTGGTCCCGCGCCAGAGTCGTTGGTACTCGTCTTAGCCGTTTATGAATAATCTCTAGGTCGATAATAATTTTCTTTTCTTCGTCAGATTTTTCGGTCGAAGAATCAACCTGATTAACGGCTTTCATTGCATCCAGACACCAGTTAATATTGCCTTCGGTAATGTTCTTCCGGAAATCATCGCCACCTCTAAAATAACTTTTGGCGAGAATATCGATATCTCGTACCGTTAGACCTTTATTGGATGTAGCTCGAACAAAGTCTTCGATTTCGGTTGGTTTGATACTGTTTATGCGCATAATGGGTCGCACGGAAGATAGATAGGCATACATTGGAAAATCACCGCCCATAATTTTGTCAAATATGAACGGGGTGAGTTCTGAAGTTAAGCCCTGCCTTACACTGACCCAAGCGGAGCTACGTTCAAGACGTCGCGCTATTTCACTCACTGACAATTTATGTGACTCGCGAAGCTCATCGATCAAACGTGCCTGCTCGAAAAAGGACAAGCTTTTAGCGTTGGCTAAACGCAAAAGGGCGACAATTGCTTCAGCTTCATCGCTGCCAATAGACCGAAAAACAACATAATCAATTCCTGCTTTCTTGGCACAGCGATATCTTTTGAATCCATCAAGCAGAATATTTCGTTCTTTTTGAACGACCCCAATTAGGGGTTCCTGAATACCATTTTCCATTATTGAGCAAAGCATCCTCTTTTCGCTTGGTCCATGACGCAAACGACAATGCTGATAGCTTGTATCTATGCTGGAAATCTCCACAGTAATATCCACCTCGCATACCTCCGTTGGCCGGTGATCATTGCTCATCACTCGGTATCATCATTGTTTGCATAATGCCTAGGCTGCGTTGTCTCTGTACTCGGTAAAGAAGGTCTGTTATCTCGTGAAGAGTGACAGGCTTTCGGATGATTAAGCGGATAATAAGAGAGACATGATCTATTAGGTTTTGATCAAATTCAAAATCTGGAGTGGGTGTCGGAGTGGTG
>CAJBRY010000427.1 GCA_903958085.1 uncultured Geobacteraceae bacterium | reverse complement strand
TAAGCGGAAGGTCGGATCTTGAAACGAGGAGATTCAACCCCTGTAACCATTCATCTCCGGAAAGAGTCCTGCCTGAAGGAGTAAGTTTGTTGAAACGGTTTATGCAGTAACTGCAATTTAGATTACAGTTTAAAGTAAGAAACACTGCAATATAGTTGCAATTATCCGGAATTAAAATTGGTGGAAGGACGTAGTAGGAGGCATCAATTAGGTTCGACATATACAATCCTGATGTAAAAATATATTTGCATTTCAATCACGGCTACGTTTTATGATTGGTCCTGTTTCTTCTCCGGCACTCCTGAAATCGCTCGCTGCGTCCTCCATCAACCCTAACGACTCGAATGCACGTCCACGGTGGTAAAAATAGGTCGGATGCGGATAATCCCTGATAGCAGCGGTAAATTCATCCACCGCTTCCTTGTATTGCCCGATTTTATTAAGCGCATCTGCTCGCAACGCATGAAGGTTGAAAACATCAGGGTAGCCGGCACTGTTTGCCATTCGGATTGAAATAAGCAGATCTTCTGATGCCTCAAGATATTTTCCTACTGTCATATAATAGTCGGCCCGATAATAATATGCCCTGCCTACAGGCCTTAGATTAATTACCCTTGTCCAGAGAGTCTCCGGATTTTTCCATGAACCGAGAAGCTTTTCTGTAATAGAAACATAAAAAAGAAATAGTGAGGCGACAACAACCGTAATCAGCATCCGTGACCATCTGTATTGCGCTGAAATAGATTTTTTATATGCTTGGGTTATTATGGCAGCAGCGGCAAAACTTGGTGCAATAGATGGTAAATAAGCAAAATGTGAACAGATGCTGTGTGCACCGTTTATAAAAAAATGCAGCGTAGGTAAAATTGGCAGCAAAAAACACAACCATGTGGCCGTTAGCCAAGGTTTTCTGGAATATAAACAGAAACATAAAAGAGAGAAAAAGGCTACGACAGCGGTTTTTACATAGAAGGAAACAGGAAGCGGATTTGGAATAAGATACATTGCAACTATTTCGATCGGATAAAGCATCAGTAGGCAATAATCAAATAAAGCCGCACCAGATGAAATACACCTGTTAAAAAGCGGATAGGTATCTAGTGGAACAAGAATACTCTGACCGGAAGCCAATAAGACAGTTAAAATCGCTATCAATGCTGAAAGAAGGAAGTAAGGAATTTTCTCGGTAAATATTTGTTTAAAGCCAAACTTGCCCAATCGCCCAAGTGGATACCAGTCCAATACCATCAAAATAACTGGAATAACTACACTCACTGGTTTTGTCATAAGCGCAAGCAACAAAAAAAGAACTGAAAAAATATAGTCCCCGTAATACCCCCCTCTTTCAAGCCGGATATTTTTCTTCAACAAATATCCGAGATAGAACAAGACACAATTGAGCGTGAATATGCCATTCAGGACATTTTTACGTTCAACGACCCAGGCTACCGACTCTACATTTATCGGATGAATACCCCATAGTAGTCCAGCAAGAAAGATAGTAGTCAAGTGTAGCCATTTTGATCCACTTGTACTCGACTCTTGAAATCCTCCAAGCTTCAAAACCC